>JBIIBU010000029.1:0-13646 GCA_044239235.1 Flavobacteriales bacterium | reverse complement strand
CTTTCATTTGGTAAGAAAGTTTCTAAGCGGAGGTCGTTCTATCGTCTTTTGGCTCCAGGAAATAGGGTTCAGCTATCGATAAACGTTAAAATCAATACAAATAGTCATTGGGATGAATATTTGTATTTTGATTAACCGATTGATTAGCTGACAATTAACAGTACTAGTGTTGATAACCCGTAAAATACCGTACTCGATAATTGAATAAAAAGCCAAAACTTGCATCATCATAACCCAAAAATTAACATTTATGAAAAAGACAATTTTGTTTTGCGCTATGGCTTTGGCTACTAGCGGATTGTTTGCTCAAAAGCAAACAGGTGGCGAAAAGAACCTTGAAGTTCAATTTGCTCCACTAGGCGGTTCTCCAGTAAGCATTTCTGGTATCCGTCTTCGTATGTTTAACAGTGAGGCTAGCGCTATTCGCTTGAGCGTATTCGTTGGTGGTTCTACAGACGCTACAGTAACAGCTCAACCAGGTACAGTAGCTGGTGGTGACGAGGATCGTCCGGAGTTGTATGACACTGACAAGAGCTTCTCTTTCTCTCTTCGTCCAGGTTACGAAAAGCACTTCGAAGGAACAGATCGTTTGTCTCCATACGTAGGTGGAGAACTTGTATTCTCTACTACTACCACTACTACTACCTCTGAAGATTGGAACGGTACTAACGCTCGTCCAGAGGAAGGTGCAGTATGGGAAACTACTACTACTGATGGTTCTACTACTTTCGGTTTGAATTTAGTTGCTGGTACTGACTTCTATTTCGCTGATAACATCTATCTTGGAGCTGAACTTGGTTTCGGATTCGCTAAGACTAACGAAAAGGACTCAGAAACAGAAGTATCTGACTTGGATCGTTTCAGAGCTGCAAATGGTATTCCTGATGATACAGAGGTTGAATTTGACCCGATCATCAACGGTTCTAGCAGCTCTTGGGGTCCAAACTTCCAAGGAACTATCCGTTTGGGTTGGTTGTTTAACTAAGATGCATTATCTTCGAGGTCAACTCGAAAAAAAGCAACTTAAAATAATACCAAAATGAATTATAAGGTTCTTGTAGCATCTGCTTTGACAGCTGGCGTGGTTATCCTCGCTGGATGTCAAAAAGACCGTACCCTTGGTGGTGACGGTATTCAAGTGGAACGCAAGGTGACTCTAACTGAGACACAAAAGCGTGAAGCTTCTGAAATGGTTCAACGTGTTCCAACACTTCGTTTCTATGATGAGGCTGAAAACCGATTCATCGATTTCAAAGTAGGAAGCCGCGATTTCGTTTTCTCTGATCCAGACGAAGGTTTCTCTTTCGATGATCCAGATCAAAACGGAGTTATTCTATGGGCTGACGGTGGCGTTGACTATATTGTTTTCTCTACTGGTATCGGAACAGCTGGAAACGGCGGTGGAGGTACTGTTATAGCAGGAAGCACTGTTCTAAACATCGATCTTACAGTATGCTTGTCTGTAGAAGAAATTGCTTCTGGTGACGGTTATGGTGACCTATTCGATTCAGGCTTCGGCTTTACGGATTATGGCGCTGTATTCGGAATCGCTGGCGACTTCGAAGGACTTGCAAACGCTGATTGGGACGCTGATGATTTCGATCCTTTCCAATATTTCCAAGGCTATGCTGCATACTACGTTCTAGCGAACGAACTCAGCGGTAACCATGAAGTATTTGACTGGTTGGATGCATCATCTGATGATGGCAACGACTACAATGATATGGCTTCTTCTTTCGTAATGGACTTCTCTAACTATTCGCTTTACTTCGCTACTTCTGGTAGTATTAACGTAAGCGGTGGTTCGATGACTTTCAATGGTGAGTACATCGCTATTGAAGATCTATTCCTCGACTTCCTAGGTGAAGGCGAAGAAGATCCACAAGTTAATGTTGTATCTGGTTACGGAACTATGGGTTGTAACTAATCCTAGATTATAGAATTTAAAAAACCCTCTCGCTTTCGCGAGAGGGTTTTTTATTTCCTCCTCCTCAAGTAGGCCTCGATAAATAGGGTGGTCATGATAAGACTAGCACCCAAATAGAAATACGGACTCATATACTCATCTTCTCCGTAAAGGAATAAAGCAAAAGCAATGGTGTAAACAGGTTCAAGATTGATTGTAAGGGCGCATGTGAAGGGTGAAAGCACTTTCATCACATCTATACTCTTCACAAAGGCAAAAGACGTGGCAACAACCCCTAAAATCAATAATAACACCACATCCTTTCCTGTCATAGCGAAAAGATCAGTAATAGATCTTAGGTTGTCGGGATGCATTGAGTTAATTATTAAATAACCCGCTACTGCTCCAATCCCAAATAGCATTTCATAGAAAGCAATCTTTATAGGATGATGTGCTTTTACTAAAATTGAATTATGACTACTGAAAATTGCGGCAAACAATGCAGCGCAAAGAGACAAGGTGATGCCCCAAGATTTGTCTGGCTCAAATTTGAAGATGATTGTCAACCCGCAAATCACCATAACGCCTAACAAAAGCTCACGCCAATCGAAGGCTGTTCTTCTGATTAATGGAGCAACTATCGCCACAAAAAAAGAAGTTGTACTCAGCACTGCGAGGGCTGTCGAAACATTAGAAACCTTAATACTTTCAAAAAAACAGATCCAATGCGCTGCAGTAAAAAGACCTACTCCTGCGAACATGAAAAGTTCCCTTCCGCTCGTTCTTAATGATGTCTTCGAAAAAAAAGCCCAAAGGCCTGTAGCAGCAGCGGCTATTACCATACGCCAAAAAACAAGAAAGTCTGATTCAAGAGTAATTTCCTTTCCTAAAATTCCAGTAAAGCCCCAAATAAAAACAATAAAATGAAGCAATAGAATCGCCTCTCTATTGGTTGGTGCCGCTTTTATCATTTGTTCTTTGAGGATTCCTTTCGATTTCAATTTGATCATCTGAAGCATCAATCTCGACAATTCCTCCGCTTACCACGTACTTCATAATATCTACAGAACTGCGATCTATCTTTTTTACATTTCTTCTTGGCACAACAACAAGATGTCCAGAGAAACTGTATGACATTGGCATGTAAACACCAATCTTTCCCTCCTGATCATCTCCAAGTTCTTTCAAGTCTTCATCTGTAACAAAACCTATCATCTCCACTTCTGAAGCTGAGTTGAGCTTTACTAAGACTGGTTTATTGAACATTTTTTTGCTTCCAACAAAAGCATTCATCAAATCTCGGATACTTTTATACATCGGTATTTTATCCAACCATTTGGCCATTCTTACTTTCAATGGTTCGCTTATCAGCTTTGCCCACAAAAATCCAATAGCAAGCAGGACAAATAGTAAAATTAAAATCCCTAATGGAGAAATATCATTACCTACCAACTCCTTTTCACGCGCTGTCAAATCTGATTCCATGATAGTGTTCACAGGAATACTGAGAATGACGAGCACTTTATAAATAATGTACACTACAATGACGATTGGTACTGTGACCAATACGCCATTGAGTATGTATCCTATTAATTTTCTCATTCTTTAATCAAACGAATCTCGCTTGAGAAATTATCTCCTTTAATAACGGCAGTGTATAAGCCTGCTTGAAAAGAAGCAAGTGTAATATTCATTTGTGTAGTATTCGCATTGATATCGCTATAAACACAGCGACCAGCTGCATCAAAAACCTGAATTGATGAGATGATTTTCTCTGATGAAATAATCAAATTCTCTTTCGTTGGATTTGGATATGCAATTATTGAAATGTCATTCAATTCATCCACACCTAAATAAGAAACATCAACTGTTGTGGTAGCGATATCAACGCAACCGAGAGCACTTGTTGCAGTCAATGTAACCGTTACATCCGCCACTGTGCTCAAAAAATCATATGCGTAATCGATAGAAGTCACTTCGCCGAAAGCAGTATTTCCATCGCCAAAATTCCATTCGTAACTAATTGCTCCTGTGCTAGAATTTGTAACAACAACACTCGTTCCCGCATCACCAAATTGAATAGTAGTTGGAATTTCAAATGACGCTACAACTTGGTTGGTAATGTCTTCGAAATAACGAGGAATAATAGTGTAATCAGCGTCAAACGGTGATGACATATCGTTTTGTTCAACGATTCCCGTTACTGTAAAATGTCCTTCGATAAGATCTGCAGGAAACAATTCTGTATCCCCGTCAATCAACATTGGAATACTGTTCACTCCATCAGCAACGTTGACAGTAAATGCACTTCCAAAATTTGTCCAAGAACCTGGATTTGTAATGAATACACATTCAAATGTCACTAGGTGTGATTCATTTGCTTCGGTCAAAGATGTGATTGCGGCAGGAGTTTCCAACTCATGACCACCATCAATCAACGTGATATAGTCGGGCCTAATTTCAGCTTGTCCATTGAACTGAGTAAGATAGCCGCCTACATGAACGCTATCCCCTTCCTGAACCGTGTAGCCAAGATTTGCATCTGGTTTGAAAACCTTGATACCATCGGTAGGGTCAATAATATGGAAATGAACTCCACTTGCATTGAAGTTGATTGTATGAACAACACCTCTTAATTCGCAATACAAATCGAGGTTATTCATCACACCATCTGCATTCGCATTTGTAGCTTCTTCAATCGTAAGAACAGGATAAGCCTGATCATTAGGCTCAATAGTGATGGTCATTTCAGATGAAATGAAATCTACTTCTGCTAGAGATGAAAGCAACAACGAGAAATACTCCGCATTGTCTTCTTCAAGTTCATCATTTACAATTTGAATAGTAACGTATTGAATAGAGTTTCCTGCTGGGAAAGAAACAGCTACAGGCCCGTCGTTGATATAGTCTTCTGGACTAACAGCAGTGCCGTCAATAAAGTTTAATTCAATATCTGTGGCGTTCGCAATGTTGTATGCTTGAATTCCAACTTCCAATGTTGCAACATCTTCAGAAATGCTTATTGCATTTACTACAAATCCAATTTGTGGAATAGTGCTGCACGGAATGAAATCGTGATTTCCAATTGTAGAATAAACATCACTTGCACCAGGTATGTATTGGTTTTGACAAATAGCCCAAGAAGCATTACCCGCTGACACGTAATTGTAACGCACAAGACTAAAGTTCGCTGTGCTTCCAGAACCTACAGGCCATGTTGTGCCTGGGTCAATTCCAACTTCACCAATAACATCAATTGCAACAAGATTTTCTGTAAGCACTACTGCATCATCACCATTAAAATTCGTAACTGTAGAAGTAGTGTCAGCAAGAGCCAAAAGTTCAGCATCCGCCGTTGGATGAACTATAACAAACGTTTCACCACCTTGAAGAATCCCTTGTGGAGCAAAAACTGAAGTATAATCTACTGCTCCATTTGCATACAAGAAAAGTTCATACGCATCTAGATCAATTGGGAAGTTCGAAGTGTTATAAAGCTCGATAACTTTATTGAAGCCTGATCCTTCAAAATATTCCGAAATGATAAGCGATTGACATGCATTTTCGAAATTACATTCTACTACTTCAATAGCTACAAAGTTTGAAGTAAATGCGAAGCAGGCGCCATCTGTAGTAATCTGTGTCAAATCATCACCTACTTCCACTGTCGCTGGGTCAATATTTGGAAAATAAGTAATCCCCCAAATTCTGAAAGAGCCAACTGGATATGCACTCATATCAATTGTTTCACCTTCAAGTGCAGCCACAATCAAGTTGTTGTTATCAGTCAAATATGAAACAGTAACTTGTCCTGCATCAGTAAAATTATCGATTATTGAAACCGTGACTAGAGCATTTTCTTCGGCATCACAGAACACATAATTCGAAGAGGTCGAAGAAAGTGTTCCTCCCGTGCAAGTTGGCAAAGAACAATCAATATTGTTTATTGCAATTGAGTTTGAGCTCAAATCAAAACAATCATCAGACATAAGTCCGGTTACAGGCAATCCAACAGAATTAGTGGTTGGATCAAGGTTTCCAGAAAAGGTAAAACCATAAACTGAATATTCGCCGACACCTAGCAAATCGAAATCAAAATCGGCAACTTCGCTAAGAGCAATGATATTTCCATTTGCGTCTACAATAACATACCAGTAATTTGCAGCTGGTAAAGTTGAATTATATGTGAATGCAATTGGATCTTCGTCAGTATTTGAGCATGTTGTAAATGATGTTTCTGCATTTGTTCCTGAAACTGTTCCAGCTACACATAGAGGCGCAGCGCCTGCGTTGAACGCGCCCGGAGTAGGATCTTGAGCTACATAAACAGAGCTATTAAAAGCATCGCCGCCATCGGGAACGCGTGAAATAGAATGAGTTGTTTGGCTCATGTTTGCCCCTTCATCTACTTGTGGTTGACCAGGAGTCAAGATACCTAGCAATCCTGTATCATCAGCGTCCGATGTTCCGTAAACCACTGCATCAATAATGTTTGCAGTAGATATTGGTGAGTCTATTGGCCACGACGCAGCATCTCCCAAGTAGATAACCACGGCATCTGCTCCGTTTTGAAGAGAGTTTCCAATAAATTCAATTTGAACTCCATTTACACCAAGATTACCTAAAACGAAAAGTCCATTTGCATCAGTGCTGAACCCGGCTAAATCATAAGCAGCATATGAGAGATCACTCGACCCATTAAAGCAAACAACAACAAGTCCATCTAGCGACGTATTAGGTTCACCAATTAATTCAATAAACTCAGCGGCATCAGTGCCTGCTTGGTCACAGTCTAGTTCGTTGATTACAACTTGTGCATTGATCTGAGTAGAAATCAAGATTGAAAGCAGTAGTAGAATTCTCTTCATTTTTAAAGTATTTGATCGCAAAAATAGCTATTCAAGCTCAGGAATCAACCGATATAATTCATTGATTTTCCTTAATATTGCATTACTGTTTTATAAACCTTCCTTCAAATGACCAAACATATACTTAACGTAGTTGCAATTTTAGGTTTTGTATTCTCGAGCTTTGCTCAATGCCCAACCTGTACACCTGATTTTTCATGCGTAAGCACGGATGGATTCCCAACGATATGTCCTCTAGAGCTCCCTGCTGGTCAAGCTGGTGAGTATTATGAGCAGGTTCTCACATTCTATTTGCCAACGAACATCACTGATCCAAGTTCGGGAATTGAGGCAACACTACTACAGATTACTATTACCTCTGTTACTGGTCTGCCTTTCGGGACAACCTATACAATAAACAACCCAGATGGCATTTATTATCCTTCACAGGGAGAAAACTACGGGTGTGCTACCATTTGCGGAACACCGCTTCTTCCAGGTGTTTATGACGTTCTAATAAATGTGGCGGCGATTGCTGAAGCGTTTGGCTTCGAGGTCAATCAAAATGAAAGCTTTACATATACTTTAATCATTGAGCCAGGTGATGTTGCGGCGGGAAGCTTTACAGCAGATAATGTTGCTGGATGCGGAAATCTTGATGTGACTTTAAATGCACTTATTTCTGGTACTGCAAATCAAGTAACAAGTTATACATGGGATCTTGGAAATGGGGCTACTAGTGATCAAGCCAATCCTGTGGCTTCATTCAATGCGCCAGGCACATATACAGTCAGCCTTACTACAACTATTTCTGATTATTTTCTAAATGATGTTACACTAGAGAATATAAATGGAAACGGAGAGGGTGATGTTGATGAATTCTTCAGTGGTCCTGCAGATCCATATTTTGTACTTCAAGATGCTAATGGTAATGCTGTTTACACTTCTTCAACTGTAGATAACTCAACTAGTGCGGGGTGGTCAAATTTGAACATCCCCATGACAAACCCTCCTTACACCATTGTTTTTTGGGACGAGGATGATGTTACAGCAGACGACAACTTGGGCAGTGATGAAATTACCATACAAGCTGGAAATGTGAGTTTCTCTAGCGGAAATGGTACGATAGGAAATGCCACGATTAACTTAGTCGAATCAACAACTATAACAGACGCTACAGAAATAACTGTGTTTGGAATTCCTAATGGGGAAACTACCGTTAGCGGTAACGTAATTTCAGCCAATGATCCAACTGCAACAGAATTTCAATGGGCATTTAATGGATTTCCCATTGATGGTGAAGTAAACTCTTCTTTAACGATGACAGCGGGTGGCACATACCAATGTGAAATGACGAATGAGTTTGGTTGTTCTGCAATCTCAGCACCCTATTTATTTTGTCCATCTATTACACCAGAATACGATCCATTAGCTTTAGAAATTTATGTGGCCGATATTTATGAATCTTATCAATGGTACTACAATGGCCTAGAGGTACCGGGCGGAACAACGTTCTATTTAATCAATCCAGCCCTCGGGAATTATGCGGTGGTTGTTACCACAAGTTATGGATGCGAAATAGAAAGCGAAGTTCTAACTATAGGCGTTTCCGTTGATGAATTAAACGCAATTGAGAAACTTGCAATCTATCCAAATCCATCATCTGATTTGATAAATGTTTCAATCGATATCACAAGCAATAGCCACGAATTGACCATTGTGGATGCTCAAGGATCAGTTGTGTTTTCTAAAGAATATACTAATCTCACATCAGGCACTCTGCGTGTAGAATTAGGAAACTTGAGTGCCGGTATCTATTCAGTATTACTAAAAGAAGGCGATGTGAAAAAGGTTGCGCGTTTGCTTGTTCAGCATTAGGCCATTTCAACACTCATTTCGATTTCATTCTGAATAGCATTCCATAGATTCACTCTTGCTTGAAGAGCCTCTGTAATGTGGTTTAGCGCTTCCATTTCCCTTTCTTCAGAGTTGTCGATAAGTTCGGCTGTCATCTGAGTTGCTAGATGAGAGTGGTGACCGCCATCCACCTCAATATGTCTTTCTAGATAATAGACAAAGGTTTCGAGTTGCTCTGGAAATTGCTTTTGCATTTCCTTTACTATGGACAGAAACATATCTGGAATTAGATCCTCTCTGCCAAACGTAAAAACGGCAGCTTGAATATGCGCCTTTTTTGTATCGATTGTTTTAAAAGTAGAGCGGACAAAATCTTGAGCGCCTTTTGGAACATTCGCTTGTTCCAAAGCAGATTCAACAGCAAAGCCATCTCTGATAAGCTGCACAAAAACGTCAATTCGCGATGTATCACATCCACACTCTTTCATCGCTTTGAGGTACAACTCAAAATGACTCATTCGATCGCCGTGTTGATCAACATCGCTTTCTTCACCGATAACAATTTCATTGATTAGAAACCTCGTATTTGCGTTACCCACTGGAACCAATGGGGTTGTTGTACATGTCAAATTATTCTGCAGCGTCTTTAGCAGACTCATGAAATCCCAAACTGCATAAACATGATACTCCATGAATGTTTGGAGGTGCTCTTTGGTTGAGATTGTTGTGTAGAGTTTATGTGAAATCAATTGACTTCTTAAATCGGCAATTTCAATTTTAAGAGTGTCACTATTCATATTCAAATTTTATGTTGCAAAAATAGGGAACACCGATTGCACACAAAAGTTCAAATTAACTAATGACGAATCTTTGACATAAAAGGATAAATCAAAATAATCTGACGATAACACCAAGTATTTTGACGATAAACGATTGACTGTTGAAATCTTATCCAATTCTATCCCTTTAGCGAATTCTGTCTTATCACCTTTACCCTAAAGAGAATTGAACCTTAAAAGTCAGCTTTCCGCTAACTAATTACTCGACAACTTATCCCTGCAAGTGAACCTTCGACAATGAAAGGAAACTATCCACTATTTACAACCGTCAAAATGATTCTGGTTGTTATTCTCCTCAGCTTTTTTGGAAAAGCATACGCGCTATTTGATACCAAATTTTGTTTACCGCCTGTGCCGGAAGTTAATTACTCATCCGTGTGTGATTTCGTGTTTAATGATCCAACATCGGCAGAACCAATTCCAACAACCATATATCACGCAGGCACACTTTGTCAAGGACAAAGTCTAGATCATTGCATAGAAGTTTCTAGCTGCGGAAGTAATCACTTTATCGATAGTTTTTCAGGAAATAGTGGGACAGTAATAGTTGCTCCAGCATCCGCACCGAGCGATACTTGTTTCAGGTATACCGCTCCATTTTCCATGACAGGAAATGACACAGTTACTTTCATCGTTGAAAATGAATTTGGTTTTCAAGGTCAAATCGATATTGTATTTACTGTTTTAAATCCAAACACGACGATCAACGCTGGGGCAGATCAGTTTGTATGCGGTGTTAGCGCAGCAACACTTGCAGCAGTTAACCCGGACGATTTGGTAGACGGATATTGGACCGTTGCTCAAGGTGCGGGTGTGCTTGCTGACCCAAATTCACCGACAACAACTGTATCTAACTTGTCGCTAGGTGCGAATAGTTTCATTTGGCATCAAGACTACGAATCGTGCAGTGCTGCGAATGTGGACTTAGTGCAGATTTACAGATACACTGGGATACCACCAACAGCGAACGCTGGAATCGACGCCAACTTGTGCTCAGGAAATACATTCACCATGGCTGCTAACAATCCTGGTGTAACGGCGACGGGAACCTGGTCGATTACTTCTGGTACTGCAACTCTTGTCAATATCAATAGTGCAAATACACTTGTTACAAACCTTGCTATTGGAGTCAACACCTTTGTTTGGAACATTAGCAATGGTCCTTGCGCTGGGGGTGAGACATCTGATGCAATGGTGATTAATGTTTTCAATGCTAATCACCCCGCAGCAAACGCTGGTGCAGATCAAACAGCGTGTCAAGGTTCATTTACAACCCTAACCTTAAACGGCTCAATACCTCAAATTCCAGCAACAGGCTTATGGACAGTTGTTGCAGGTTCGGGAACATTTGGAAGCGCAACATCACCGACAACCACCGTTTCTGGATTAAGCATTGGTACAAATACATTCCAATGGACTATTAATAATGGTCCTTGCGGAACGCTGACAGACCAAGTTACAATTGTTGTTTATAGCCCTTCATCTCCTGCGGCAAATGCAGGACCTGATCAAACAGTTTGCTTACCTAACAACACTGCAACACTTGCTGGTAATACCCCAACCGCTCCTGCAATAGGAACATGGAGTGTTATCGATGGTTCTGGTTCATTCTCTAATGCAAACTCACCAACTGCTTCTGTGAGCGGTCTTTCTGTTGGAACAAACACTTTCAGATGGACACTAAATAACGGTCCTTGTTCGGGCGCTATCACGACTGATAATATTACCATTATAGTTTATCCAGAAAATCAACCTGCGCCAAATGCAGGACCCGATCAATCATTCTGTTTTACATCTTCACCAGTAGTGGCAACACTTGCGGGTAATAGTCCAACCGCACCTGGAACTGGATTATGGACAGTTGTAAGTGGCAGCGGAACATTCTCAAACTCATCATCACCAACTTCAACTGTTAGCGGGCTTAGCCTTGGCAACAACGTATTCCAATGGTCGTTAAACAATGGTACATGTGATTCGCCTGTCACAGATCAGATGATTGTAACTGCTTACAATGGAAATCTAAGCACAGCGAATGCAGGTCCTGACGGATCGATATGCGCACCTCTGAGCACATACAATTTGCAAGGAACAGCTCCTGCTCTTCCTGCAACCGGCTTGTGGAGCCAGGTTAGTGGACCAAGCGGCGCATCGATAAATAGCCCAACATCCCCGACATCTCAAATAACCAATTTAACATCCGGCGTGTATGTCTTCCGTTGGACCATCCAAAACGGGACATGCGGAAGCACAGTATTTGATGAAATGACACTGAATGTATTTAATGCTAGTGATCAAATTTCAAATGCCGGTCCTGACCAAGAATTCTGTTTCTCTGGAATTTCTGTTGTAAATGCTGCGATGGCTGCAAACGCAGCATCAGCGCCAACCACAGGTGCATGGACAATAATATCTGGAGGTGGGAACATTGTCAATCCTTCGAGTGCAACAACGACAATTACAAATATTCCAGTAGGAATAAATATTTATCGTTGGACATTAAACAGCGGTGTTTGTGGAAGTTCGAATGACCTTGTTACCGTATCCGTCTTCTCATCAACTCAACAATCTGCAAACGCAGGTCCAGATCAATCTATCTGCAGCAATGCGTCAAGTGTACCTCTTGCGGGAAGTAGCATAATTACTCCAGCGACAGGAACATGGTCAGTAGTAAGCGGGCCATCTACGTTATCATTTACTTCAACGTCGAGTCCAACAGCTCAGGTTTCTGGATTTGTCGCTGGTGTTTATACACTTCAATGGACTGTGAATAATGGTCCTTGCGCAACGCCTTCAATTCTAAATGATCAGATGACTATTACTGTATACTCTGCTTCACAAAGCCCTGCGAGTGCAGGAGTAGATCAGAGTATTTGTAATACTACTTCAATTGTAAACCTTAGTGCAAACTCTCCAATATTCCCAGCAATTGGAACATGGACTGTAGCAAATGGAAGTGGTACATTCTCCAATTCAAATTCACCGGTTTCAACTGCAAGTGGACTTAGTGTTGGAACAAACTGTTTCACCTGGACAATTAACAACGGAGCTTGCGGCACGCCGACAACCGATCAAATTTGTGTTACAGTTTTTGATACTAACGCACCAATCGCAAATGCAGGTGCAGACCAGGCATTCTGCTTGCCAACGACATCAGCAACGCTTGCTGCAAATACTCCATCATTCCCATCAACCGGTTCATGGAGTTTGATAAATGGCACCGGAACTTTTATCAATTCAACTTCACCCACAAGTGGTGTTTCTGGATTAAGTTTGGGTACGAATACTTTCCGTTGGACCATCAATAATGGATCATGCGGCACTATCACTACAGACGATGTTGTGATTACCATTTTCAATAATAATTTGACTGTGCCAAGTGCAGGACCAGATGCTGAGCTCTGCACACCAACAAGCACCTACATCATGCAAGGCAGCTCAGTTGCGTTTCCTGCTACTGGTGTTTGGACACTTGTATCGGGAACAGGTACTATTGCAAATACTGGTAGTCCAACTACTAGCATTTCTGGTCTTGGAATCGGTGCGAATGTATTTAGATGGACAATTCTAAATGGCCCTTGTCCAGCAGGTCAAAATTTTGACGAGATGACCATCTTCGTATTTGACGAAAACCAAGTTAATGCGAATGCCGGACCAGATCAAGAACTATGTTTCAACGGAACAGTTCCTGCAAACGCAACAATGGCTGCATCCTCAGTCGTATTCCCAGGAAACGGCTCTTGGAGCATCATTCAAGGCAGTGGAACAATTGTTTCGTCTACCTCTCCAACTACATTAATTACCAATTTAGGTATTGGTCAAAATATTTTTAGATGGACGGTTGATAACGGTCCTTGTGCAAATGCAAATACATTTGATAATGTAAGCATCTTCGTATTCAGTGGAGCGCAAGCTGCTGCTTTCGCGGGTACTGATCAGGAATTATGTTCAACCAATCCATCAACGACGTTAGCTGGTAATTCTGTTACATTCCCTGGATCTGGTCTATGGACAGTTGTGCAAGGAAGCGCTGTATTTACAGATGCCGCAAATCCTACAACAACAGTATCTGGTTTGGCGACTGGCACAAACGTCTTGCAATGGACAATTAATAATGGCCCGTGCAGTCCATCGAATACAAGCGATCAAGTCACAATCACAGTATTCAACAACGCTCAAAATCCAGCGAATGCAGGCCTA
>JBIIBU010000243.1:0-3452 GCA_044239235.1 Flavobacteriales bacterium | reverse complement strand
CGAAGGAGCTGACTCTATTGATTTTTCCAAGTATAAAGGCAAATACATTTTATGTGTAAATGTTGCTAGTAAATGCGGCTACACTCCCCAGTATAAAGGTCTTCAAGAACTTTATGAAAAAAATAGTGACAAATTGGTGATCGTGGGATTCCCTTGCAATCAATTCTTGGGACAAGAGCCAGGCACCAGCGAAGAGATATCAGATTTCTGTGAGAAAAATTATGGAGTTACTTTTCCTCTGACCACTAAAATCAGTGTCAAGGGCAAGGAACAGCATCCAATATATTCTTGGTTAACCATGAAGTCTCTCAATGGCAAGCAAGATGAAAACGTGAAATGGAATTTTCATAAATTTCTAATCAGCCCAAATGGCGAGTGGTTAGCCGCTTTTCCTTCGAATGTTGAGCCCGATAGTCCAGAGATTGCAAAATATTTGAAGTAAGTTTTATTGGCCTTATCCTTGCACCGGGAAATTTATAAAATCTCTGCATGCGATTAGTTCTACTCTTTTTAAGTCTCACTTTGTTTTCGGTCATTGTTTCTTGCAATGGACCAAAGAAGATGATGAGGGAGGCCAAGGTCTATGAAGACGGGGGTCTTCGCGAAAAAGCTTTTCAGGCATACAGTTCTATTTATGATCAACATGCAAAGCCTGAAGCTTTGGTGGGTATGAAACGAATTGCACAGTCAATTTTGATTGAGAAGTTTCAAAAAGCTCAGATGGAGTGCATGCGAGGCAACCACGAACAAGCCTTGATTTATTATGATGAGGCTTTAGCCTATGCGAATTCGAAAACAAACCTCAGTTTAGAAATTCCACTGTCTTCAGAAGAGCAGCGTTCACAATGCAAATCAGATTATTTTAATTCATTGTACACTCAAGCGGAGCAATCTGTCTTGGATGAGAATTACGAGGAAGCACAAAGATTAATTCAGAAGCTTAGGTATCTTGATCGAAACAATAAGAAGGTAGAGTATTTAGATTTGATGAGTCAGATTTATCCAAAATACAACGCTGGGTTAAAGGCAATGGAGCTTGAATTATGGAGAGATGCTTACGATTATTTCAATGAAGTTGCTAAACTTGATGCTGACTTTAAAGATGTTTTGAAACGAAGAGAGCAATGTTTGAATAAAGCGAAATTCACCATTGCGTATGTTCCTATACTGAAATCAGAAATTGATGACGCAATAGAGTCGAGCGTTAGTGCTTTTGTTAAGCAAAAAGTCTTGGCCCTTCAAAGTCCTTTTATTGAATTGGTGGAAAGAGAAAGTCTGGAGGCCATGCTTCAAGAGCAGATGAACAGCATGAATGCGGCATTTGATCAAAATGATGTTATTGAAGCTGGAAAGTTGGCAGGTGCGCGCTACATTATTACTGGAGAATTGATCATGTATGAGCACAAAACAGCGCCGCAAAGAGGGTATGAGAAAAAGGCCTATTTAGGTAGTGATTTAGACGATAAAAAAGTTAGATATACCGAATATCACTTGGGAAGAGGAATAGACGCATCCTTTAGATACAAGATATTAGATGCAGAAACAGGGAAGATATATGCAGCAGAAGTTATTCCATATATAGAAAGAGACAATGTAGTTTGGTCAGATTTCGAAGGTGATTATTCAAGACTTTATCCTGGAGAATGGAAGTGGCAATTGATGAATAGCAAGGAGGATGTTGTTTTAATTGATCAACGTGATGCCCTGATGAGTCAGTTCACGGGCAGAAAGGGGCCACTTTCCGAGCTAGAAATGCGAATGAAAATGATGGAAGAGATAGGAGCGAAAGTGGCGATTGCTGTCAAGAATTTTAAGCCTTGAGCATATTGTCGAATTGTAGAATGGTGTAAAGCATGGAGAAGTGATTGTCATTTTTTAAAATCAAATCGGCATACTTGGTTCTTTCGGCATCGCTCATTTGAAGGGCGATTCTCTTTTCGATTTCTTCTTTAGAAATGTTATCTCGACGCGCAACACTTGAAATACGTTGTTCCATTGGCGCTGTTACCAAGATAATTTTGTCGCACTCTTTGAATGAACCGCTTTCTATTAGAATTGCGGCCTCTTTTATTATGTACGGTTGTTTGAGGTGTTGCTTCCTCCAACTTGCGAATTGAGCTGCAACCCACGGATGTATTAGTTCGTTGATAAAAGCAAGATTTTTTTCATTGCTGAAAATTTCTTTACGCATCATCTCCTTATTTACACCTTTTTCTGAGAGAACGTGATTTCCAATGTGAGACGCTACTGATTCACGAATGGTCGGGTCTGAATAGGCTTGCTTAGCAACATCATCTGCGTAAAACACAGGGGTGCCGAGTATTTCGAATACCTTGGCTACAGTGGATTTACCACTTCCTATTCCTCCGGTTAGACCAATTTTTATCATTGGAAACAAAGATGTGACTCTTTTGTCAATGTCGCGTTACTTTTGCGGGCAAAATATTTTGACATGCCTCTTATAGCTCCATCCGTTTTATCTGCAGATTTTGCAAACCTCCAAAGAGATATTGAAATGATTAATCAATCTGAAGCAGATTGGTTTCACGTTGATGTAATGGACGGGGTATTCGTTCCGAATATTTCATTTGGTTTCCCTGTTATCAAAGCACTCAAGAAATATGCGACCAAGCCGCTAGACGTGCATTTGATGATTGTGAATCCAGATCGTTATATCCAGGAATTTGCGGATGTTGGCGCGGATATTCTGACTGTTCATTATGAAGCTTGCCCTCATTTGCATCGCACAATTCAAGCAATCAAAAAAGCGGGAATGAAAGCGGGTGTGTCTATAAACCCTCATACTCCTGTATCGGTTCTCGAAGATGTTATTTGTGATCTCGATTTAGTTTTGATTATGTCGGTGAATCCGGGTTTTGGAGGTCAATCTTTCATAGAACGCACTTATTCAAAAATCAGCTATATCCGTGAAATAATTGCTGAGAACGAGGCGAATTGTCTTGTTGAGGTCGATGGTGGAGTAAATGGCGATAACGCGAAAACTCTTGTGGAAGCTGGTGCAGATGTCTTAGTGGCTGGTAATTATGTGTTCGGTCATTCAGATCCTTTTGAAGCTATTAGAGGTCTGAAAGCAATCTAGTCTTTATAATTTTACAAGAACTTGCAGAGTGTTGGTATTCGTATGGTTCTTACCACTTTTTGAAAAAGGATTAAATAAACTTTTGTCGGAGAAGGAGGTAGCCATTTTATAAGAAACCACATTCATAAATAACTTCTTTCCGTATCTTTGCCGACCCCATTTTTTAACCATGGCAAAGAAACTTAGTAACGTCAATATTTTCAAATTCCGTGTTATCATCGACACCGAACAGGACGTATTTCGTGATATCGAAATAGAAACAGAGTCTACATTTGAGGACTTTCATCGCGCTGTATTAGATAGCTTCGACTTCGAAGAAGGCGAAATGGCTAGTTTCTATATCAGTGATGAA
>JBIIBU010000323.1:0-3459 GCA_044239235.1 Flavobacteriales bacterium | reverse complement strand
GTGGTTATCTTCTCGCCGAAGGCTTCATGGTCGACAGAACGCCAGGAGTGAAAGATCTTTTCGATTTGCACTAACCGGCGACCGACTACCGGTGACCAGTGACCAACGACTAGTGACTAGTGACCGGTGACCGGCTACCGGTGACCGACGACCAACGACTGGTGACCGGTGACTGACGACTAGTGACTGGTGACTAGTGACGGACTACCGGTGACTGACGACTAGTGACTGACTACTATAGGTGACCAACCACTCTTTGTTGAAGACCAAGTATGGACGAAGTTTAGTAAATGGCTATAGAAGGAAATATATTCTTTCGAAATAAAAAAAAATAGCACTGAGGAAGCTCCAAATATTGAATCTCGTAAAATTTGATTAGTCACTAGTCACCAGTCATCGGTCACTGGTCACCGGTCACCAGTCGTCGGTCACCGGTCACCGGTCACTAGTCGTTGGTCGTCGGTTGTTCTTTCCGCCAATACCAAATAAAGTACAAAACTTGGATGATGAAGGAAATGGAGATTCCGGCGGCGGCGCCTTCTAGTCCCATGTTTGAAATAAGGAGAATAGAAGCGGGAAGCCCGATGGCGAAGCCGAGGGCTGAGGCTATTCCATTATGATAATGTTTTCCTATTCCGGAGAAATAATGAGCGAAAATAATGGAGGCACTATTGGCTACTATTCCGGGAGCTAGCCACAAAAGAGCATTTGCTAAAGCTATAGTGTCGACTCTATCGGGTAGAATCCAAAAATAAAATCCTGGAGGTACTATCCAAATTCCTAATGCTGCAGCAATTCCTATTAATAAAGAAGTGCGCATGTTTTTTTTCGTCAAAAGCTGTTGCTCTTTTCTATCAGTGCTGTTCGCAATTAGGGCGTATTGTTCGGTCGACAAGCTTTTTGCTACAGTCCAGACCACCTCAGCTCCATACATAGCAATGGATAGAATTCCGGCGGACGCTTTTCCTTGCACAATAAGTATATCGAGCAATGAAAAATTCAAACGTTGATTAAGCAGATGAAATACATTGCCTGTTTGTCCCCATTTTCCATAATTGAATAATTCGCTAAGGGCTTTTTTCCATTCTTTCAAATTCATCTTGAGCCACTCATCTTTCGCTGCCCATATGGTGAAGAGGAGGGTTATGACGAAGGATATGTACAGAGATTTTAAAAATGCTTGAATGGTTATGTCAATTTCTAAAATGAAAAATAGGAGCAAACTGATGAAGGAAAGCGCAGATTGAATTATTAGTGAAATGGTGTAAGGCATAATCCGGAGCTTGCCAAGAAGCACTTGCATATTGAATGTAAAGAGGCTCTGCATCCATCCTAACAGAACGACGTGAATGATGAATTCATCAGGGATTATCGGAACTATTTTGAAAAAAATAAATGATGCAATTGCAGTGAGAGTGGACCACATCAACGCTGGAAAAATAGTGCTGCCCGCTTTGAGTCGTGGCATAATGAAAACAACAGCACCTCCAGTGACGAACATACTTAAGGAGGCAACAATCAATATTCCAAGATTGATGATTCCCGCATCACCTTGCCCAGCAGTACCCAGAAATCGCGTATTGAGGAGTACAATGCCAAGGGTGCTGAGCATAATCCACAACCGTGATGCTATAAGTGCAATGCTCGACTTGGTCATTCTCCTTTGAATTTTGATATTGCTTTTTGGTAGACCGAATCAAATTGTGCGGCAACACTATCCATTGAGAATTTCTGTTCTGCGATTTTTCTCAAATGTTCTTCTTTAGAGAACGGATATTCGTTGTGCAATTTGCGAATAGCAGCGATGAGTTCAGTTTCATTTCCTTTTTCAATAAGAATACCAATGTCGTTGCTAATGTGTTCTGAAGTCCCACCGACTTTAGTAGAAAGAATATGCATTCCTGAGGCCATTGCCTCTATAATTACGCAAGGTAGATTTTCATAATTACTGAAAAGCAATAGCACATGGGAATCTTGCATGAGTTGGGCAATTTCCTCCCATGGTTTTTCACCAAAAAAGGAAATCGATCCTTCATTGATGTTGAGGTCTCGGGCGTGTTTTCGCACTTGTTCCCAAGGGCCGTCTCCACCAATAGTGAGATGTATATCTGAAAATTCGTCTGAGGCAGATTTCCAAGCTCGAAGAATTCCAGTGATGTTTTTTTGGTCTTCGTAGAGGCTAGATACGTGAAGGAATCGCAGAGGTTTGGCTTCCTTTTTTTTCAAGATAAAAATATCTGTATCTACTACATTAGGTACCGTGATATAGTCAGAGCGCAGTCCAAACTTGCGCATGGCAAGTCCTAAGTCATCGGATACGGGCGTTATGAATTCTGCGGATGAAGCAACAAAATTAGAGAGTAGTTTAACCTTTAGTGGTTGTTTGCCCCTTTCGGCTTGATGGTATCCAGTCCAATGTTCGGAGATGATCATTGGGATTTTCAATTTTCGTTTTGCAAATACGCCTTGCCATCCCTCAGGCCAAATGACATTTTGATGAATAATGTCAAATTCAATATTTCGCTCCGTGACCAGTTGGTTTAGTCCGACATTGAATGCTTTGATACGGTTAGAAAATGACAGTCCGGATTTGTTGAAATAGACAGTTGTAGTGTCAATTCCTTCAAAATTTCGGTGTTCTATCGAAGGATTTGTAGAATTTTTAGTCAGGTTGGGTGCTAGAAATAGGACAAAAACATTGTGTTTTCGCGAGATCGCCTGGGCATGGCGATGGACGAAATTTCCTAGTGTTGGTGCGCCTTTATGAGGGAACCAAGAGGACAAAAAGAGTATGTTGAGTTGCTTTTCTTGCACATGCATCAAATCGAGGTGCAAAGTATGAAATAGAAAAAAGAAATCGCAGGAAATGAAAAATCTTGCAAAGTGAGATAACTGTCTCTATCTTTGCGCCCTCAAAAATGGTGGTCGTAGCTCAGTTGGTAGAGCTCCAGATTGTGGTTCTGGCTGTCGTGGGTTCGATCCCCATCGATCACCCTAAAAGCCGACAACGCAAGTTGCCGGCTTTTTTTATGCCTTTAAAAAGGTTCTTTCCTAATGTATTTGATTGATATTTGTCCCATGTCAGAAGTTCTTGAATATTTTTTGGATGAGGCCACATTGGTGCAAGAGGTCGATTTTCCGGACCGCGGAATTGATTATGTATTCATGCTTGAGCCCAGCGAGTGGGACGTAATTTCAGAACATTGGGAGAAAGGATCAGTGGCTTGGAAAGAAGCCATCACTTTTTTTGCGGGTTTTGTGTGGCTCGATTTATCAGACCGAATTATTTTGAATGCACTCTATGATTCAAATAGTCGCGTGGTATTGCAAGCTTTGTTTTCCTTGTATGAAAGTATTACCACTGAAAGGATGACTCGCGAAAGCATGGACTTTGGCAACAAAGCGAAAGCAGTTTATCCGTTTAATGCGAATGATAAGGCTCGAATTCTAAATGCGATT
>JBIIBU010000241.1:0-3493 GCA_044239235.1 Flavobacteriales bacterium | reverse complement strand
AAGTAATTCAAGGACTTGAGGTAATAGATGCTATTGCAGCGCAACCTACTGCAATGGGGGACCGTCCTGTTACTGATGTGAAAATGACTATGGAGATCATTAAGTGATCTTTTTAAAGCAATAAAATGCAAGAAAAAATAAATCAATATATCGAAGAGGTAAAAGCTGCAGTTGCAGCCAATGCCGCTGAGATTGAGCAATTGCGTATTCGATTTGCCGGACGCAAAGGTATTCTCAACGACCTTTTCGAAGATTTTAAGCAGGTGCCAAACGAACAAAAAAAGGTTCTTGGTGCTGAGCTCAACAAATTAAAAACCGCTGTACAAGAGCGTTTGGAAGAATTGCAAGCTGCCATCGGCGGCGGCGCTACTTCTAAAGATGAATCTATCGACTTGACTCGTCCTGCTGGCACATTGCCGGCAGGTACGCGTCATCCCCTATCTACAGTAAGAAGAGAAATCCTCGAAATCTTCGAGAGAATAGGTTTTACGGTAGCAGACGGACCTGAGATCGAAGACGATTGGCACGTATTCTCTGGATTGAATTTCCCTCCAGAACACCCAGCTCGTGATATGCAGGATACTTTCTTTATTGAAAAAGATCCTGACATGGTCCTTCGCACACACACCAGTAGTGTGCAAGTGCGCATGATGGAAAATAGCAAACCTCCACTTCGAATTGTGATGCCAGGTCGCGTTTTCAGAAACGAGGCTATTAGTTCAAGAGCACATTGCCAATTCCACCAGATCGAAGGACTATACATTGATGAAGGAGTCTCTTTTGCGGATATGAAGCAAACACTACTCTACTTCGCTCAAGAGTTTTTTGGTAAAGCTAAAATCCGTCTTCGCCCCTCCTATTTTCCATTCACCGAACCAAGCGCTGAAATGGATGTTTATTGGGGATTGAATAGCGAAGCTGACTATCGCATTACAAAAGGTACCGGATGGTTAGAGATTTTAGGCTGCGGAATGGTAGATCCAAACGTGCTTAAAGCCTCTGGAATCGACCCTGAGAAATACTCTGGTTTCGCTTTCGGAATGGGTATCGAACGTATCACAATGCTTCGTTATCAAATTGATGACTTGAGAATGTACTTCGAAAATGATGTGCGTTTCTTAAAACAGTTCAATCAACTTGTATAATCAGGGATAGTGTACATTTTACACTAAGTTGCAACTTAATAGGGTGTTTATGCGCCCTTACCTTATATTTGCCACAATAGAAACAAAGACATGGCTACAGACATTGCAGGAAAGAAAAAGTCAGAAGCAAAAGCTTCGGCACCAAAAAGCGGCAGTCGTTTCACTGCAGATACCTATAAAAAATGGTATCGTGAAATGCTTTTGATGCGCAAATTCGAAGAGAAATGCGGTCAACTTTATATCCAACAAAAATTCGGTGGTTTCTGCCACTTGTACATCGGACAAGAAGCAGTTCTTTCAGGAATGATGGAAGCTATTCGTCCAACGGATAAAGTAATTACTGCTTATCGCGACCATGCTCATCCATTGGTAATGGGCACTGACCCTAAAGTCGTAATGGCTGAGCTTTATGGAAAAGCGACAGGTAGCTCAAAAGGAAAAGGTGGATCTATGCACATGTTCGATAAAGAGAAAAATCTCTTTGGTGGTCATGGTATCGTAGGTGCGCAAATTCCAATGGGCGCTGGTATTGCATTCGCGGATAAATACAAAGGCAACGACAACGTAACAGTTACTTTCTTCGGTGATGGAGCTGCTCGTCAAGGTGCGTTATATGAGACATTCAACATGGCAATGACATGGAAAATTCCATGCATTTTCATTATCGAGAATAACAATTACGCTATGGGTACTTCTATCGAACGTACTTCCAACGTAACAGATTTGAGCAAGCTTGGTGCTTCATTCGAAATGCCAAGTGAGACAGTTGACGGCATGCGTCCAGAAGCAGTTTGTGAAGCGATTGCTCGCGCTGCAGATCGCGGCCGCCGTGGTGAAGGTCCAACTCTTCTTGATATCAAAACATATCGTTACAAAGGTCACTCAATGAGTGATCCTCAGAAGTACCGTACTAAAGAAGAAGTTGCAGAATATCAAGCGCAAGATCCAATTGAGTACGTTTTGACAGTGATTCGCGACAACAAGTGGATGACAGAAGCAGAAATTGAGGCTGTAGAAGCGGACATCAAAAACATCGTTGAAGAAGCGGTGAAATTTGCAGAAGAGTCTCCACTTCCAACTCCTGATGAGCTTTACAAAGACGTTTACTCTCACGATGACTATCCATACGTGATGGACTAATTTTTTTTGAATAACAATTTTTGAAATAAGAAAATAAGATGGCGGATATAATTACTATGCCTAAGTTGAGCGATACAATGACAGATGGAACTGTTGCAGTATGGCACAAAAAAGTGGGTGATAAAGTAAAATCAGGCGAATTGTTGGCTGAAATCGAAACCGACAAAGCGACAATGGAATTTGAATCATATGCAGATGGCGTTCTACTTTATATCGGAGTAGAAAAAGGAAAATCAGCGCCTGTTGATTCTGTTCTTGCAATCTTTGGAAAAGAAGGAGAAGATATTTCAGCATTGATCGCTTCAGCTGGTGCACCTGTTGCTCCAAAAGCTGCTGCCGCGCCTGCTGCTCCGGCACCTGCTCCAGCGCCTGTTGCAGTCGCTGCTCCAGTAGCCGCGCCTGTTGCTGCTCCTGCTTCCGCTCCATCTTCAAACGGACGTGTTAAAGCATCTCCATTAGCTAAAAAAATCGCAGAAGACAAAGGAATTGATATCGCACTTGTTGCCGGTTCTGGCGACGGTGGACGCATTGTTCGTCGTGATATTGAAACATTCACACCATCAGCTGCTGGATCCTATTCTTCTGCTCCATCTGGAGTAGAAAGCTACACCGAAGAATCGGTGAGCAACATGCGTAAAGTAATTGCACGTCGTCTTGCAGAAAGTAAATTCTCTGCTCCTCACTTCTATCTCACGATGGAAATTGATATGGACAATGCTATCGCTGCGCGCACTGCAATCAATACTGTCGGTAACTTGAAAGTTTCTTACAACGACATGGTGATCAAAGCATCAGCAATGGCGTTGAAGAAACACCCAAAAATCAACTCTTCTTGGAGAGGAGATACTATTCGTTACAACCAACACGTGCATATCGGTGTAGCTGTAGCAGTGGAAGAAGGATTGCTTGTTCCTGTAGTTCGTTTTGCAGATGGCAAAGGACTTTCTCAAATCAATGCAGAAGTAAAAGACTACGCTGAAAAGGCGAAGAACAAAAAACTTCAACCAGCAGATTGGGAAGGAAATACATTCACCATTTCTAATTTGGGAATGTTTGGCATCGAAGAATTCACTGCGATAATCAACCCACCGGATGCTTGCATCTTGGCTGTTGGTGCTATCAAGCAAACACCTGTTATCAAAAATAACGCTGTAGTTCCTGGTAATGTAATGAAACTTACACTTAGCTGCGATCACCGTGTTGTAGAT
>JBIIBU010000239.1:0-3499 GCA_044239235.1 Flavobacteriales bacterium | reverse complement strand
AACAGCAGATGTAGAGTTGAACAACAACTTCTGGCCCGCACGTATTATCCCAACGAAGTTTGAATTATTCAAACAAGGACAGCAAAGACCGGAGGAGAATCCGATGCAAAGAGCGAAACGAAACTGACGACCGGTGACCGGTGACCAGTGACCGACGACTGGTGACTGGTGACTGGTAGTTGCTAGTTGTCCTCTCCAAAGCGCTATTTGCCGTTCATGCTAGTGTGCTAACTTGCAAATGCGTTAGTGTAGAGGGTAAAGGGTAGATATATTAAAAGTTAATCCCCAATAGCGAATAACCAAAAGCCAACAGCAAAAAACAAAAATAACAATTAAAAAAATAAATCTCCCTTCTACCCTCTAAAATATACCCTTTTAAATCTACCCTCTCCCCTTCAAACATCACACTTCAAACCTCAAACATGCCCGAGGGGCCTTTGGCATGGTCTCTGTTAACGAAAGCTTAAATGGATTAACTTTCCGCCAGAATTAAGATCTTGTAATTTTAAAAAAACAACTATGAAAAAAATTATCCTTACATCACTTGTCGTGTGCGCTGCAACTGCTTTAACATTTGTAGCATTCACTACTAACTCAAATGCCGCTGATGATCTAACAACTCCTGCGCCTGCGCCTGCTAAATACAAAGTTGTAACTGTAATCGAGTCCATTCTTCCAGGTGGTATTGGTCGCTCTCGTATGATTGAGACTTCTACTGAAGTTGACTACAACGCATTTACTACTGCCCGCACAGATGGCAAAGACACTAAGCAAGGAGACGTTGATCGTGGCGATATTAAAATTAATGGATTTCGTGAAACTAAAATGTTGAACTTCTTCAGCATGGTAGGTATCAACTTCCAAAACATCGCTTCAAATGATGCTGTGATCATTTCAAAACTAAATGAAATGGCTAATCAAGGTTATGAACTTGCTTTCGTAACAAGCGGTGTTGAAAGTGATGCTGGTAAAGATGATGGTCAAGGTATCTTCATCACTCGTATGTATTTCAAAGGACAATAATTCGAAAAAAGTATCCCATAAAAAAAGCCGCTGTTTTCACAGCGGCTTTTTTTATGAAGAAATAATCTATTAAAAACTTAAAAAGCTCAGAATTACATCAATAAAGAAGAACAAACCAAGCCCAATAACCCAGAAAAACAAACTCATTAAAGGCTGATTTGGATTAATCGATTTCATCGACTTCCAAAGCTCGATAATGTAAATGCTTGTAGTTGCTTCCTCTTTATCTTTCATATAAATAGCGTACCAAACGCCGTTAAATGCTGGAAGCACAAAACCAAATGCAAAAGCCCATATAATAGCCACGAATAGGCCCATTAGTAAATAGGCAATAGCATCCATGAATCGTGACATGGATATTTGAGAAGATTCATGTTCAAGAATCTCAACATCCAAGGCGCTCATCTTTTGGATGCGATCTAAACCTTTTTTATTTAGTTCTATCTTATTTGTCTGCGTTTTTATCAAATCATCATATTCCTTAATTGAAATTGTAAAATCATTCGCATCCATAACACGAATGCTATAATCTATTGTTGTATCAGCAGCCCAAGCGATCCTTGCTAAACTATCACTTTGAGCTCGATTATACCTTTCTTGATAGTTGAGCAAAGTTCCTTTTTCGGTGTCCAAAGATTGTTTGTTTGATTCCAAAGCTTGAATTTCAGCGCGGCTAAGCGAGTCTTCTATTTTCCAATTCTTAGCTACATTTTTCAAACTCTCTTCCACCGATTCCTTCTCCGGTGTATATGTGTTCATAGGTCTAGCAGCATCGAATTCATAAGGCTTCGCTCCTATAGAAAGAAATTTTTGAACCTGCATTCCCCAATTCTGTTTGCGAGCCATAGAATAATCCAGCGCCTTCTTTTCCTTAAGGTCTTCTAAATATTTTTCGAATAGAGAATCAGGAACACTCTTATAATCCGTGCTATCTACCCAAGCTAATTCTTTTTGCTCTTCATTCATAGAGCCAAGAGCATTATTAGCCGTAAAATCAGCCACACTTGAGCTCAATTTCAAAGCACCAAACATTAGTGCTAAAGGAATAATAGACAAGATCATTGCATTTATAAATGCTATGGGACTGGAAAAAAGAACAGACCCAATATTGCGTACGCTCAACAAAATAAATGGTCTGAAAGAGTCTTTTGAAAGTTCATTGTTATCCAAAACGAATGATCCTGCAAAGACAGTCGCAAAAGAAATAATAATGAAATTGAGCACAGACAATACAGCAAAACCCACAGCAGGACCAGAAAGTAATCCTCCAATCAAATTACCCCATTGGTGGAACCATCCTGCTCTCCAAACAATAAATTCAGCGCAAATAAGAATACATGCTAAAAGCGCGTAAATCAAAACAAAACGAAGAGCTTTCATTGCATTGGGCACATGTTCTTTAACCGTTTTCCAATTGCCCTTTGTCACACTGTTTCTTAACATAGAAGTGATCAACCCTGACCCAAAGGATATTAAAGATGTCGCTAGTGAGCAAAAAATCATTGTAACTATTGGGGTTTCCAACGATAAGATATAATCCAAGAATGCACCCAAATGAACTAATCCATAGGCCAGAGCTAACCCCGTAAATCCTGCAAGGAAATATGGAAGATAGGCCACTTTAGGCAGTGAATTAAATGACAAATGGATATAACTCCATGGCCACGTCCATAAATACCACTTAGCAATCGCGAAGAGAAAACTAAGACCTGGCCATACAAGTTCCGACCAAATCCATTTCAACCATCCAAATACAATTGCGAATAAGCGAACCACGAAATGGAAAATTTCTGTAACAAACCAAATCGCATCTAAAATTAGGTTGTAAGCAAACATGATGGGCGTAATGAAAACAATCCATAGTTGATACCAAAACCCTTTCTGTTCACCCAATTCTCGATGTTTGGAGATATCGGCACCAAAAGGTGGTTGTTTTCCAGAAACTTTGCGATAGAAATAGGATCCTATAAGCAAGATAAAAATGGCCAAGTAAGTTGGACTTGACACCAAAGTGTTGATGATGTTTAACATGTTGATTAAGGTTTTCTCGAGATTATGAAATCAATCTCAAAAGCTAACAAAATACAAGTTTGAAAATCAGCACTTCATGCCCTTAAAAAGGCTGTTTCGTACTTTACATCGTTAAAATCACTTCAGTCTTGCTTAAAAACAAAAGATTAACTTTTAATTCATTAAAAGTGAGCTTTCTATTTAGCACGCCAAAAAAACAGATGACTTAATTGAATTAGGCAACTTCTAACTCAAGTTGTACCTTTGCCGACCCAACAAATTCAGGATGAGGAATCGTAAAGGTATTTTTAGTGTTGTTTTAACCTGTATGCTATGCGCATTGGTTTTCGCGGCAACATCACAATGTGTTGTAATAAACGAAATAATGGTCAACCCATCGGGTGGCTGCGATGGCAGCTGCACTCCGAGTACAGAAGAATGGTTTGAACTTTACAACATTTGCTCG
>JBIIBU010000240.1:0-3499 GCA_044239235.1 Flavobacteriales bacterium | reverse complement strand
TTTTATTAAAAACCGAAGTTATTAACAATTATGAGTTACTTTTGTAATCCGCTCTTCAAAGCGATAGATGCATGAAAATGTTGACAGAAGTAACCTCTGGTATTAGAATTAGCGTTGTCCCTCACTTCGAGCCAGGGATTAGCAGTCCTTTGAATGACAATTTTGTATTCTCTTACCAGATTCTTATCGAAAATCAAAATGACTTCCCGGTGCAATTACTGCGACGTCATTGGCATATTTTCGACTCTGTTGCAATCAAACGTGAGGTGGAAGGTCCTGGCGTAGTAGGCGAAACTCCTGTTATTCAACCAGGTGAGTTTTATACCTATCAGTCGGCGTGTGATCTCCACTCAATGCGCGGTTCTATGCATGGCTATTACAGCATGCAACGTCTTGGTGATACTCAGGTTTTCAACGTAAGAGTACCAAAATTTCGACTAGAAGTTCCATACGGACTCAACTAGTTTTCTGTAGATTTACCCTATGAAACTTCGTATTTATCTGCTAGCAGTATCACTGCTTAGCTCAATTTTGTTTGCTTGTACTCCAAAACCAAGTGACGGTCAACCATCGTCAAAAGCAAAGAAAATCCAAGGTGTTCATTTCATAGGAAGTCCTACGCGTGTTGATCTTGTTGAGTTTATCAATATAAAAAACACTCATGCCAATTACATAAGCCTGATGCCTTTTGCGGCGACCTCAAAAGGTTCTAATCATCTTTCTCATGAAGAAATGCCATGGAAATATTGGGGTGAGTCGATGGAGGGGCTGCAGACTTGTATTGATTTAGCAAAGGAAAAGGGAATGCAAACGATGATTAAGCCGATGATTTGGCTTATGGATGGCGGTTATATCGGAGATATTGATTTTAGTGCTGAAAGTGATTGGCAGAAATATGAGGCGGAGTACAAAACGTTCGTTTTGGAATATGCCAAACTTAGTGAGCAAAACAGATTACCGCTTTTGTGTATAGGGTCAGAATTGGACATTTGGGCTGAGAAGCGTCCTCAGTTTTGGAAGGGTTTAATTGAGTCAATCAAAGAGATTTACAATGGCGATTTGGTGTATGCATGTCGCCATGGGAATGAGGAGAGGATTGCTTTTTGGGATGCATTAGATTACGTCGGACTGACGGTATATGATAGCGTGTCCAATGAGGAAACACCATCCATAGATACTTTATTAAAGAATTGGCTGCCAATAAAAGAGCAGATTGCTTCCTTTAGCAAGAAAGTGGGGAAGAATGTGATATTTACTGAATGGGGATATGCGTGTTCGAATTATTGCGGTAAAGTTCCCGATATGGGCTCTATTCATTCTGCATTTAATGAGCAGGCTCAAGCCAATTGTTATGATGCCTTGCTATCTACCTTTGAGAAGGAGCCATGGTTCATTGGTGGTTTTATCTGGAAATGGTACCCATCAGAAGATCAGGCTTCATTGGATAAAGATCCTTATTCACCACAGAACAAGATGGCTCAAAAAGTTTTGATGAACCATTGGAAAAAGTAAGAGATAGAAAATATTAGGCAATAAAAAACCCCGCAGAAGCGGGGTTTTTTAATGATTGTCTTGTTCTTAGTAACGACTATCGCGATTGAAATCACGATTGTTGTCGCGGTTGAAACGAGGTTTGAAACCACCGTCACGGCTACCGCCTCTGTCACCACCAAAGCTACGTTGCGGACGATCACCACCACTGCGTTGTGGACGATCTTCAGCTTCTTTAACGTTGATTTTGCGACCTTTGATGTCACTCTGATCTAGAGCAGACACCGCGTTGCGACCTTCTTCGTCGTTAGACATTTCAACAAAACCGAAACCGCGTGAACGGCCGGTCATTTTGTCCATAATCACCTTTGCAGATGATACAGAACCGTACTGTGCAAAAAGCTCAGAAAGCTCTTCGCTTGTTAGGCTGTAGTTAAGCCCAGAAACAAAAATGTTCATGTGATAAAATAAAAAAACGTTTGTTATGAACATTCAACTCCCACCAACATTAACCACAAAAATCTACAGTAAACGTGTTGAAAAGTCGAAATGCGTTATCAAATATAATCTTATTTTTCAACAAACAATCCCATTCGGCCAAATATTTTCGAAATAATTTTGCTGCTGTCCACTTCAAGCCACTCATCTAGAAGTGTGGTATACAATGATCTGAAGTCGATTTTGTGAATAAGGTCGCCGTCGGAAAGTGTTGATAGGTCTGGGTTTCCTCCGTATATCCCAGCGTTTTTTAATCCGCCGCTCATCACAAAAGATACCCCTGCGGTGCCATGATCTGTGCCTTTTCCTGCGTTTTCTTTTACACGTCGGCCAAACTCAGAAAAAGTCAAAATAGCCACATCTTTCCATTTTTGGGACAGTTTGAGGTCTGTTCTCAAGGCATTTACGGCTTGAGAATATTGGTCAAATAACCGATTATGCGCTCCCGGTTGTCCAACATGGGTGTCAAAACCACCAAGAGTAACGTAGTAGATGGTAGTGGAGCAACCGCTATTAATTAATTCACCAATTGATTTCAACTGACGACCAAGTTCAGAATCAGGATAGGTTGTCTTCGAAACATGCTTTCCTGTTTGATCATATAAATAGTCTATTCCCTGTTGAGCATCTCTCAATGTTTCTTTGAGATAACTTACTTGTTCATGTTCATGCTCTGAATGTAAAGATGAAACTAGCTTACTCATCGCAGAAAGCTTATGCGCTTGATTGATATTTCGAATGGCAAGTCCCTTTTGGATTTCTCCTTTCATTGCCAGACTTAAACTATCGTCTATTTCAAGCGCTGCATCTGGTCGCATACCTTGGTCTAGAATTCGGCCTAGCCAACCTGATTGAATATATTCATTTGAATCGCTTGCACTGTGCCAGATATCCATTGATCTGAAATGCGATCTGTCTGGCTCAGGATAACCCACATTTTCGATTACTGCGAGTTCACCGTTATCATACATGTCTTTTAGTGCGAGCAATTTTGGATGAAGGCCTAACTCATTTCCTATCGGAAGTATTTGTGTCTTTGGTATGGCAAGAGATGGCCTGAGTTTGTAATAAAGATCATCAGTAAAGGGAACTACTGTGTTCAATCCATCGTTTCCACCGCTCCATTGAATGACGATGAGTATCCGCGCGTTTTTGCTCGCTTGACTTAAGTCAAGCGCTGATGCTGTTATCAATTTGGGAACGAATAGCGATGCGGAAGCGAGCGCTGTTGTTTGCAGAAAATCTCTTCTTTTCATTTTAGTGCAATTGAAATTCTGGTAAACTCATGAAATAAATCGCTTTTTCTTCTGCAGAATTCAGTTGATTCATCACCGAAGGTTCTTCAACAGAAGTTGGATGAATGATCAAATCAAAAACCGACAAATTTTTAAAACCGGATTCAAATTTTTCAAAATTCATGGGGCAGAGAAAAGGCAGTTTACTTTTATCCTTTATTGATTCTGTTTCCGGTAACTCTTTGTCTTTTGGCGTATAAGTTATTTTTCCAGAA
>JBIIBU010000238.1:0-3502 GCA_044239235.1 Flavobacteriales bacterium | reverse complement strand
GGTTCAAGATTATGGCAATGTGGATTCTGATTTAATTGGCTGCTCTGCCACATCAAGCTTCGTTGCTGCGAATAATAGTTGCAACATTAATGTCTCTGCAAATTCACCTACATCAAGCATTTGTCCAGGAGCTAGTGTTTTGCTAAGCGCGACTACAGGTGCTCCGAATGTATCATATCAATGGTATTTGGATGGCATAGCTATCGCCAATGCAACTTCGTCAGAATATACAGCTAGCATGGCAGGTTCTTATCAAGTGAGTATTGCAATTCCAGGTTGCAGCGCCCTATCCAATACTCTTGAACTAGTTGATGTGATTATTGATGAACCTATTGTTAGTTTTGAAATTAATAATACAGGTTGTGGTACTTCTTCTGCAACTCTTTCTTTTGTGGGTTCTGGGTTTAATTCATTCCAATGGTCAAGCGGGAGCACAACGAATCCAACAACAGTGGTGGCGTCTGGAGATTATTTCCTCGGTGCTATTCACTCTTCGGGATGTGTGGTCTATTCTGATATAATCAATGTGAATTTAGCTTTGCAACAAGCTGTTCCAATCTGCCTAGTAAGTGTAGATGAAGTTTCAGGAAATAATATAATTGTATGGGAGCCAATGACGTCGGAAAGTATAGCTTCTTATACTATTTATAAAGAGACAAATGTGGCGGACGCCTATACGGAAATTGGCTCAGTGCCATATGGCAGCGATGGATTGTATTCAGATGTGAATTCGAATTCTGCTGTTCAAGCAAGCCGATACAAATTGGCGTTGATTGATACATGCGATATTGAATCAAGTCTATCCGACCTACACAAAACCATTCACCTGACATCGAATCTTGGTGTGGGCAATACAGTGAATTTAATTTGGTCGCATTATGAAGGATTTGCTTTCGGTAGTTACAATATCTATCGTGGCACTGCTTCAGATAATATGACCTTGCTTGCTACAATCGCGAGTAATTTGAATAGCTACACCGATCTACTTCCATTGACCAATGGATTTTATATGATTGAGGTGGAAGGTGTGAGTTGTGATCCAAGTCGCACGATTCAAACATCGAAGTCGAATGTTATCAATTATGAGTTTATCGGTGTAGATGAATTGATGTCATCGCAGATAAGCATTTATCCGAATCCGGCGACAGCATATATTACCGTTGAAGTTCCAGCAAATTTGGTTGGGGAGGAGTATATGATTTATGATATGCTCGGCAAGAAAGTGAAAGCAGGGCAGATTAAGTCGGTTGTATTTAGCTTTGAAATTTCAGAATTAGAGGCGAGTGTTTATAGGCTTAAACTTGGAAATCAATTAGAAACTTTTGTGAAAATCAAGTAATATGAAAAAACTAATTCTCTTCTGCAGTTGCATTTTATTTGTTCAATCAATTATTGGGCAGGTGAATGTAACGTTCAATGTTGACATGACTAATGAAATAGTTAACCCAACAGGTGTTCACATCGTTGGGAATTTTCAGGATGTTAACTACGACGGGATTCTAGAAAATCCTAGTTTGGTTAATTGGACTCCGGGTGTTTATGAACTTACGGATGCAGATATGGATGGTGTTTACTCCATTACACTTCAACTCGTTAGCGCTGTTTATGAATTCAAGTTCATAAACGGTAACAACTGGAGTGATGGCGCTGTCAATAATTGGTTTGAGTCTGTTCCAAACACTTGCGCAGCAGATGTTGACCACCCAAACCCAAACCGCCAAATTGTAATTGCAGACTATGATACTTCATATTCTGTTTGTTTCGCAAATTGCGCAGCATGCGGAGAGAACGCAGTACGCTTTGCAGTTGACATGACATTGGTTGACGAAGATGGCGACGGAACTCCTGGTGAATTTGGTGAAGACATCAATCCTATCGGTGTATATGTAGCAGGCGAATTCCAAGGTTGGAATGCAAGCGCAACTCCACTTTATGATTTCGATTCTGATGGTATTTGGGAAGGTTTTTATAGCATTGGAACAGCAACTACCACTGAATACAAGTTTATCAATGGAAATGATTGGAGTTTTCCAAACGAAAACGTTTCCGGAGCGTGCAGCGATGGAACTGGTAATCGTGTTGCAACGGTTTCTGCTGCAAACACTGTTCTTCCAAACGTTTGTTGGAATTCTTGTACAGCATGTGATCAAACTTTGGTAACTTTCAATGTTGGAATGACCAACGAGATTGTTAGTGTTAACGGTGTTCATCTAATTGGATCATTTCAAAATTGGAACCCGAACGATCCAGACTATGAAATGACAGATCCAGATGGTGATGGGGTTTATTCAATAACAATAGAATTGGTTCCTGGAGATTATGATTATGCATTTGTGAATGGCACAGAGTATTCTTTATTAGAATCAGTTCCTAGTGCATGCAATTTTGGAGGTTGGCGAAATTTGATTGTAGGCGGAAATCCAATTTCTGTCGAGTTTTGTTTTAATAGCTGTGATGCATTTTGTGATCCATATAATATGGAATCATTCAATTATTTTGAGAATTTTGATAGTTTTTTACCGGATGATTTTTTGTCTCAGACAGAAAATTGGCTGGGCTGGAATCAATTTTCTGGCAACTCAGTTATAGTTGATAGTTGGAGCAATTCCGGTGCTAATTCACTTCTAATTGATTGTGGAACAGATTTAATTTATCCTATTGGCCCCTTTAACAATGGACAAGTTTATTTTTCTTTTGATATGTTCATTCCAGAGGGTAGCTCAGGTGCTTATTTCAACCTTCTGCACAACTATAATTTGAATACCGGTCAAGCAGTTTGGGCTTCAGAATTCTTTTTCGATGAATTTGGAAATTTTTATCCCGTTACTGCTGGGCAATCGGGAAGTTTTTTTAGTTATGGCATAGGAGGCTGGATTAGCGTGGAAATAATGATTGACTTGGATACGGACATTGCGTCGATTTACTTGAATAATGAATTGGCATATACTTGGAACTGGCTTTTATCTTCTACTGGTCAAGAAATCCCTACAATTTCCGCTTTGAATTTTTATGATGCTTATCTGAATGGAGGGTGTTCAACATTTGTGGTTGATAATTTCTACGCGACAAGTGATTATGGCGATTTGGGCTCATGTATTTATATTGGTAATACATGTAATGACGGAAATTATCAGACAACATTAGATAGCATAAATTCAAATTGTGTTTGTGAAGGCTTGATTTATAGTTATGGTTCAATAAATGATTCTAACGATATAGACTACGGCGACGTTGTTTATTTATGCAATGGTGAATCTACTAATCTGATTTTTCAAGACTTACCCGAGAATTTGGGGAATTATACTTTGCAATGGTATTATTATCCTGATTATGCTGTGGCACCGCCTGCTTCCGGCGAAGTTGTAGCAGCTGGGTATCAACTTTTAATAGGAGCCACAGAAGCAAATTATTCTCCTCCAGTATTTAATGGTTATAGCTTGACAAGTTATGCTTGTTTAGTTACTCCAGATGCTTCTACAGGACTGCCTGCTTTCTGGGCGCA
>JBIIBU010000236.1:0-3525 GCA_044239235.1 Flavobacteriales bacterium | reverse complement strand
TCAATACACCATTTATAAATCTCCAAGATGGACGTATGAGTCCAACTGCCGTCGAAGGATTATGGTTGGACTTGAAGCCTAATTCAAAGTTCAATCTTAAGGGAGGATACATTCATCGAGTGTCACCTAGAGGTACAAATAATTGGTATTATGTAAACAATTCGATGGGAATCTATCCTGTCGGAGTAGATGAAGCTGGCGTAAAGTCTAAGTATACGAATCAGCTTTCTTCTCGCGGATTGCTTATCATTGAAGCGAATTGGAATTTTTCTAAATGGCTTGCTTTTAAGTTTAATGATGTGATGGTCGACAATATCATTAACACCTCAATGGTGCAAGTTGATGTTGCGAAGCGAATTAATGATATGAATACGTTGAGTTTTTCTCTTCAAGGGATGCGTCAAGATGCAATTAATGATGGTGGAAATATCAACGAGCAACTAAACTACACTGACAAAGGGCACAAGGCATTTTCCTATGGGGCTCGAATACAGTACAACCAAATGAACTGGACTCATTCGTTGAATTTTAATCGAATTACGAATAATGGTCGGTATTTAATGCCGAGAGAATGGGGACGTGATCCATTTTTTACATTCTTACCAAGAGAGCGAAATGAAGGCTTCGGAGACGTCTCAGCTTTGGTAGCAAAATCAGAATTTAGAAAGAAGTATTTTAAATATACAATTGGCTTTGGATACATTGAGATGCCTGATGTCTTAAACTATGAGCTGAATAAGTATGGGATGCCATCATACACTCACGTAAATTTAGGAGTTAATTACAACTTTGAAAAATATCTAAAGGGACTGAATGGTGAACTTTTAATCACGCGAAAAGATAGAACTGGCAAGACATACGACAATAATAAGTATGTAATTAATAAGGTCAATATGACGCTCTTTAATTTAGTTTTGAATTATACGTTTTAGGATATAGGAAAAAAACCGCTCTTCATTCTAAATGATAAAGGCAATTACTGCCATTAACAGAATCAAAGAAAGCACATTCAATAAGAGTCCTGCTTTGAACATGTCTTTTGCTTTTATGTACCCGCTGCTATAAGCTATAGCATTGGGAGGAGTGCTCATCGGAAACATAAAGTCACAACTCGCTGCTATAGTCACGGGTATAGCAAAAAATGCTGGATTTATATTCGCATTTACAGCGAGCATAGCAACGATTGGAACAAATATATTGACCATCGCTAGATTGCTCATTAGTGCAGTAAGCACAAGTCCTATTAAGCAAAGCATTGACACGAAAATGAACAGGTTGCTTTGGTCAACAACTCCAATCCATTCAGAAATTCGATCAATAAGACCACTCGCTTTAAATCCTTCCGCGAGCGCCATTCCTCCTCCGAACATGAGGAGTACGCCCCAAGGTAATTTTTCAGTGTCTTTCCATTCGAGAAGACTTTGACTTGATTTTCTTTCTGAAGGGATAAGAAAAAGTGAAAGTCCTGCAATAATGGCAATTCCTACATCGGTTAATTCTATACCAAATGGTTTAAGCCACAGAGCCAATGGATCTTGAATAATCCAAAGAATAGCTGTCGAAACGAATACAACGAAAATGGCTTTTTCTTGAGGTTTCCATTTTCCTAATTTTTCGAGTTCACTTGTTATAATTTGATTCCCCATTTCGAATTTGCCAAGTTTATTTGGGAAAATAACTTTTACCAAAAGCAAGTAGGAAAGAATAAAAAGTGCTACAGCAAAAGGGAATCCAATTATAAACCAATCGAAGAAGCTGACAGAGGAATGGAAAGTTTCGTTACTTAAAATCCCCGCCATAGCAGCGTTTGGTGGACTACCCACAAGAGTGGCAATTCCCCCAATACTGGAGCCATAGGCAATAGAAAGCATCAAGGTCAAGGCAAAATTTTTCTCTTGCTTTCCATGCAGTTTTTTATTCTCGTGAAGGAGCAGATTGACAACTGAAGCTGCAATGGGAAACATCATTAGTGCAGTTGCTGTATTGCTAATCCACATAGAAATCAGAAATGAAGCCGCAAAGAATCCTAGAATAATTCGGTCGGCCCCAACGCCAGTTAATTTTACAATGGAAAGGGCAAGTCTTCTATGAAGATTCCATTTTTCCATAGCAAGAGCTATAATAAACCCACCCATGAAAAGGAAAACATACTTATTTCCGAATGAAACACATGTTTTTTCGATGCTCATAATCCCCAATAATGGAAATAAAGCTATGGGAAGCAAGGAAGTAGCGCCCATTGGCAAACATTCCGTAATCCACCATACAAGCATCCATGAAATAACGCCCAAAGTCTTTGCTGCAGCGGGTTCTAGTCCAAAAGGCTGAACTAAGGCAAACAATAAAAACAGGGCAGGACCACCAAGTAAAGCAATTAATTTTCCTCTTTCCATGGAATCAAAGGTATTTGAATTATTCCATCCTCAAATTGCTACCTTACATTTGCCGATATGGTGGAACGTTTTTTAAAGAAAAATCAGGTCATCCAAATCATGATCAAGGATCTTGGATTTGGCGGTGTGGGTATTGGTAAAATACCAACGCCTGAAGGTGAATTTACAGTATTTGTCCAAAATACAATTCCAGGACAACTTGTAAAAGCGCAAGTTGTAAAGGGCGCAAAGCGTCACGCAGAATGCAAATTACTGGAGGTAATAACGCTTTCTCCCGATGAAGTTGAAGTTCCTTATCAAGCAATTCCTGGAGCACCTTATGCCACTTGGCCAATAGAATTTCAAACGGAATCTAAAAAACGCACAACTTTAGAGCTTTTTAAACGCATTGGTAAAATTGAAAATGCCGATGACCTGTTGGATGAATTCATAAATTCTCCTGAAGTATGGCATTATAGAAATAAAATGGAGTACTCTTTTTCAGTAATTCGTTTCGACGAGATATTGAAAGAAGAAGTGGATGATTTTGGTCTCGGGTTCAAACATCGCGGCACATGGTGGTGTGTGGAAAATTTGAATCAAGATTCTGGAATGTTTGACGAAGAATTTGAATCTAAACTTCATATTCTTCGCGACTGGTGTATCGCAACTGGCCTTCCGGCTTGGCTTCCGCCAAAGCGAACGGGCTTCTTTAGATTTCTAGTAGTAAGAAAAAGTTTCTTGGAAAATAGACTTCTAATGAATCTTGTTACTACCGACCGAATGATTGATCGGTTCGATAAAATTGCTTTTTGCAATAAAGTAAAAGAACTACTTGGCGATAGAATCGCAGGAGTAATTCATACAATTAATAATGACGAAGGTGATCGTGTTGACCCACTGAATGGATCCACTGAATTGCTTTTCGGAGTGCCAAAGATTGTTGAGAAGATTAACGGGTTGACTTTTGAAATTAGCATGCAAAGCTTTTTTCAAACCAATCCAAAAAGTGCAGAAAGATTGTACAATAAGGTTCTTGAATACGCCGATGTGGCTGCCGAGGATGATGGACAATTGACAATGGACCTTTTCTGCGGCACGGGCACAATAGCTCAATTGCTGGCTCAACAGAGTAGTCGAAAAGTAATTGGAG
>JBIIBU010000072.1:0-8311 GCA_044239235.1 Flavobacteriales bacterium | reverse complement strand
TAATAACCCAACTTCAGATTATCTAGGTCAAGGCTGGACTTCCTTGACTCCCGAGCAAGAAGAGTTAATCACTGTTAGGCATCAATTGACAATGACAACAGGATTGAGCGATCAAGTGGGAAACGTGGATTGTACCGATCCTGAATGTCTTGTATTTCTTGAAAATCCGGGAGAAAGGTGGGCATATCACAATGCGCCATACACACTTTTGGATGATGTGCTGTTCGAGGCCACTGGACAAAACCTCAATGCATTTATACTCAGTAATATTAGCATTGGCACAGGGATTTATGGCGCATACATTCCGATAGATTATAACAATGTGTTTTTTAGCACTCCACGCGTAATGGCTCGATTCGGCTCTCTCATTCTCAATGAAGCTAATTGGAATGGAACTCAAATTCTCGGAGATATGACCTACTATAATGACATGATTAATAGTAGTCAAGATCTTAATGAGTCTTACGGGTATTTGTGGTGGCTCAATGGTTCTAACTCGTATATGCTTCCAGGATCCCAATTTGTTTTCCCTGGACTTCTTACTCCTGATGCACCTGCAGATATGTTTTCAGCGATGGGGAAAAACGGACAAATACTAAATGTGGTGCCATCACAAAATATTACCGTAATTCGAATGGGCGAAGCTCCAACCAATGAAATTTTCTTTGTTCCCAATGTCTACAACAATACCATTTGGCAATACCTAAATGGAGTAATCTGCGAGGATGTATCGGTTAATGATTATGATGAATCTAGTGAAATTGAAGTCTATCCAAATCCCACTTCTGATATTATTCGAATAAATGGAATAAACTCGCATAGCCATATTCAACTTTACGACGCGGTTGGAAAAAAAGTGTTGAGCGCAACAGGACAAAACACTATTTCTCTATCAGAACTTTCTGATGGTATGTACACCCTCATTATCCAAAATAAAAATGAGACCTTAGCAAAGAAAATAACGCTTCAATAATGCTTAGGCTTTTTGAATGGCTGAATTAATTGATCCACCTGATTAATTATTGCCTCACATTGCGAAACTATCTCTTGACCTTCTTTAGTAATTGTAATGGGGAGAGTATTTCGATCAAAAATGGATATTCCTAAGCGTTCTTCAAATGTTTTTATTTGCTGACTAACCGTGCTTTGATCAGCACTGCATTCATCAGCTGCTTTGGAAAAACTACCATGTTTCGCCACGGAAACAACATATTGCATTTGACGTAGTGTTACGATCATACTTCAAAAGTAAGGCAAACGAGGATGGAAAAAAACCATAACATCTAGCTCATTGGTTTTCAGAATTAAAGACAAAACTATTATGGATACTTTCCATACCTCTTTTAAAATCAAAATAATCGAATGATTTTTAACCACGAAAGGTCAATATACTAATGACAGGAAAGTGGTTTTTGGAATAAAGGTTATTGGTTAATAGACATATTTCAAATCAAAAAGATTTTTAGAAATGTCTAAATTTTTTTTTGAGTCAAAGCAGCAACTTGCTACTTTCCTGATTTTATTGAAAGCCCTCCTTCGGAGGGCTTTTTCTTTGTTTGGTTCAACATTTGGAATGCTTCACTAAATTCGCAATCTATGATTCTTTTGCGGTTTACATTTTCTATTTTTCTTGTAATGATTGGGTCTGATGCATTCGGAAAGCTTACGCTTCCCTCCTATTTTCAAGACCACATGGTCATTCAACAATTAGAAATTTTTAAGTTAAAAGGCACAGCATCTCCAAATGCGCAAGTAAATGTGCAGTGGATGGATTCTACTTTTTATGCCAACGCAACCACCGATGGAAATTGGGAATTATTGCTTACCTCAGGCCCTGCTGGAGGTCCATATTCAATAATAGTTAAAAGCGGTCGCGAAAAAATTACTGTTAACGATATTCTTATAGGTGATGTCTGGTTGTGCGCAGGTCAATCAAACATGGAATGGCGCGCTGTTCAAGGCTTGAGCTCTGGTATGGATGAAATCGAAAAAGCGAACAATTCAAAAATCAAACTTTTCAATATACCTCGAAATGGCTGCAGTATTCCACAAGAAAACATTCGGGGAGAATGGCAAAATTGCACTTCAAAACATGTAAAGCAATTCAGTGCTGTTGGCTATTTTTTTGGTGAAAAATTACAATCTGCACTAAATATTCCAATTGGATTAATTTACTCTACGTGGGGTGGTACGCGCATAGAATATTGGATGGATGAGGACACATTATCACAAGATCCTCAATTTAGTGACTTGATAGAATTGAAAAAAAGCAATGTCGTTGGTGAAAAGCTGAATGCTTTTCCTTCAGCCATTTATAATGGGATGATTTATCCATTGATTGACATGCCAATAAAAGGTGTCATCTGGTATCAAGGTGAAACCAATGTGGATGATGCGCTGCGATATAAAGCATTGCTCCCCGCAATGATTGAATCATGGAGAAAAGCTTGGCAAAGAGATTTTGATTTCTACATCGTTCAAATTGCTCCATACAAATATGACAATCCTCTTGAGGCCGTTTTAATCCGTGAAGCACAGCTCCATGCCTCATTGAATGTACCGAAAACTGGATTGGTAGTTACAACAGACATTGGTGATTGGAACGACATTCATCCATTGAATAAACTAGAGGTGGCTAATAGATTAAGCTTTTTAGCATTGAACAAAACATATGGTGATACTTCGGTTGTTGCCTGTGGCCCTATTTTCAAAAGCATGAGTATTGTGCAGCGTCAACTCTTTTTAGACTTTGAAAACTTGAATTTCACTGATGATACTTTCCGCCCATTGCTTGGATTCGAGGTCGCCGGCAGCGATGGTATCTATCATAAGGCGAATGCTTTTATTCGAAATAATATAGTTGTAGTTAGTTGTCCAGAAGTATCACGTCCATTAAATGTTCGATTTGGATTTAACCTTCAAGAAGTTCCAAATTTCTTTAATGAAGCAGGTTTGCCGGCCTCTCCATTCCGTACGGATGATTGGCCATTATTAATACATTGAAATAAGTACATTTGCGCCCCAATCTCCGAATACTCTAAATGGCTTCACACGCATTTCAACGAATACCAGCTCTCGACGGCGTCAGAGGCCTAGCTGTCACAATGCTGGTGCTAAGTCACTTTATGATTTCGGATTACTGGCACGGCAATGCAGTTTGGAATATACTACACGGTGGTTGGCTTGGCGTTGACATGTTCTTCGTGCTGTCGGGATTCCTAATCACCGGAATTTTGATTGACACCAAAGATTCAAAGTCGTATTTCTTGAATTTCTACAAACGAAGAACTTTAAGAATCTTTCCCCTTTATTATTTCTGTTTGCTCATTGCCTACATCGTTGTTTACTACGTTGAAAATAGACCGCCGCTCGAAGGATATAACTCTTTCGGATGGTTTTTCGGCTATGCTTCAAACGTGGCAATAGCGCTAAACGGCGATTGGACAGTTCAGGGAGCATGGGTCAACATGGGACATTTTTGGTCATTGGCAGTAGAAGAACAATTCTATTTGTTCTGGCCTCTTGTCGTTTATTTCTTGCCAAACAGAGCCTTGATTTGGGTTTCAGCGATCATCGTATTCTTCGGACCAAGTTCGAAAGAATGGATTAACGAGGCATTTAATAACAACACATTGGCTTCTTATGTTATGACGCCAAGTCGAATGGATGCTTTGGCAGCAGGCGCTTTCTTAGCTGCATTCTTGAGAAATCCTTCCTATGAGCAAAATGATAGGTCGAATAAAATCACGTTATTCTTAATTGCGATATGGGGATTCATTACCCTGAGAGCTGCTTATCACGACAACTTGTCTATGCATTGGCAAGGTGCAATGTTCTTGTTCTTGATTTTTATTTTGCTTCCAACCCGCATTCACATTGCTCGTATTATGGTTGTTTATGGCGCCATAATGACTGCAGAAATCCTAATGCACGGCGGCAGCGAAGACAAATGGACCTTCCCTATTTTATTATTCTTTGGAATTCTATTTCTCTCCATTCAAAAAGGCCTTGTGCGGAAGTTCTTCGAAAACAAATTCTTGATGCACATGGGAAAGTACAGTTACGCGATGTACGTTTTTCACCATTTTTTGAAACCTGTTTGGATGCATTCATTTGGAACTAAGCTATTTGAAAAACTTGATCCATTATCAGCTCAGCTTTCATACATAGTAATCGCTGGAATACTAACTTACCTCTGCGCTCGCCTGAGTTGGGTTATTCTAGAAAAACCGCTTCTTGATCTGAAAGATAAGTGGGCTCCTCATAAACAGTGAGACAGTGTGACGGTGAGACAGTGTGGCGGTGAGACAGTTAGACAGTGAGGCAGTGAGGCAGTTTGCTAGTGGGGTAAATATCGTGGGATCGTGAGTTCGGGAGTTCGTGGGGTTTGGAGGCTTCGAAATTATTTCAGTATCCATTAACAAATCGTTGTATTTTAGCGGGCTGCATTCAAAGTGTATATTCTCTAACAAAACCTTGTAAACCAAAGTGGAAATACTTGCTCTTGTTGCCATTTGCATATATGGCTTCTTCCTTCTCTTCATTTTCTTCTACAGCATCGTACAGCTAAATCTAGCTATTCAGTACGTTCGTCGTCACAGAAGAAAGCTTGTAAAGCCCGAAATTGCTGATAAGGATCTTCCTCACGTGACTATTCAATTGCCAGTATTCAACGAATTATACGTTGTGGAGCGCTTGATTGACGCTGTTTGTGCTTTTGATTATCCAAAAGACAAAATGGAAATTCAATTGCTCGATGACTCAACAGACGAATCCGTAGAAGTTGGTGCACGCAAAGTGGCTGAGAAATTGGCTCAAGGTTTTGATATCAAACAGATTATTCGTCCAGAGCGTGTTGGTTTCAAAGCCGGTGCGCTTTCTTATGGTTTAGATATTTGTAAAGGCGAATTCGTTGCCATCTTCGATGCCGATTTCGTTCCTCGTAAAGACTTCCTTCGTCAAACCATTCCTTATTTCTATACTGGAGAAAAAGTGGGTGTTGTTCAAACACGCTGGGAGCACTTGAATGAAGATTATTCTTTAATCACTCGTCTTCAAGCTTTCGGACTTGATGCTCACTTTACAGTAGAGCAAATGGGTCGCAATGCTGCTCATCACTTTATCAATTTCAACGGTACCGCAGGTGTATGGCGTAAGTCTACAATCTACGATGCAGACGGATGGCAAAGTGATACAATCACTGAGGATTTGGATTTGAGCTACCGTGCTCAATTAAAAGGTTGGGAGTTCATTTACTTGCCTGAAATCGGTTCACCAGCCGAACTTCCTGCTGAAATGAATGCGTTGAAAGCGCAACAATTCCGTTGGACAAAAGGTGCAGCTGAGTGCACTGTGAAGAATATGCCACGTGTTTTAAGAGCAAAGGGATTGGGCTTCGCACATAAAGTGCATGCGTCATTCCACTTGATGAATTCAGTAGTCTTCTTATGTATCCTGGGCACTTCCCTATTGAGCGTGCCCATGCTTGTTATTAAAAACACCTTCCCTCAATATCAGATTCTCTTCGTGATTGCTTCTGCATTCTTGGTGAGCTTCTTTATTTTAGGTTACTTCTATTGGGTATCTCGTCCACCTGCTCCTTTCTTCAAAAAGCTAGGGCGTTTCGTAATTGACTTCCCAATGTTCTTGTCTGTTTCGATGGGACTTTCTCTGCACAATGCAGTAGCTGTAATTGAAGGATTTACTGGTAAAAAATCAGCCTTCGTTCGCACACCAAAGTTTGCTATCAGCACTGGTAAAAAAGGGACTTGGACGGACAAAAAATACCGCGCCGCTAAAATCAGTCCTCTCACTATTGTTGAAGCATTGATGGCATGCTATTTCATTTTCGGAATTGTATTAGCCTTCCACTACGGAGACTTTGGATTGTTCCCTTTCCATTTCATGTTGACACTTGGTTATGTATTTGTGACAGTGTTTTCAGTGAAACACGCTAATGCGTCGTAATCTGTTTCTAGTTTACTAATATGAAAAAACTGATTGCAGCAGGATTCCCGATATTTTTAATTTCGGTATTCCTGCTGTTTTCTTTATTCGGTTTTGCCGGTTTTGCATGGTCACTCGACAAGCAAGATCCTTGGCAGTTCATGCTTTTTTATTCTTGTGTTTGCGCTGGTTTCGCCTATTGGTGGTTCAATCGCTCTCTGCTCAGTTGGCCTACCATTTTGATTATCGCCATACTGTTCAGAGGACTCTTTTTATTTGATAGTAATTGCAGATTAAGCGATGATGTTTATCGCTATCTCTGGGATGCGGAGCAAGTGGCTTATGGACAAAATCCCTATGAGTACACACCTACTGAATGGCTTGCTCAACCGCATGAAAGCCAATTGCCACAGCAAGATTCATTGTACAGCTTATTAAACTCGAAAGACAATTATTCTATTTATGCTCCGGTATGTCAACTGATGTGGAGCAATAGTGTGTGGTGGGCGGAACACACTGGATTTGGAAATACGATTCAAAGCCGCATTTTCTTTCTCAAAGTTTTTTATCTGCTTATCGAGATTATTACGATGCTCTTGATTGTGCGCATCTTGATTAAACGCGGACAAGCAGCCCAATTGGCAGGCATATATGCATTGAATCCTTTGGTCATTGTAGAATTCATGGGGAATTTACACCCCGATGTATTCGTGATACTATTTCTTTCCTTGAGTGTTTTGTTAGTGACCTCGAAACGTATAATGACAGCTGCGATTCCGTTTGGATTTGCTATTGCGACGAAAATTCTCCCAGTCATTTTCCTTCCATTTTTAATCAGAAAATGGGGTTGGAAAAAAGCAATCCTGTTTTCACTCATTGCTGTAGGAGTAGGTACTTTGCTATTCCTTCCGTTTATTTCACATAAGCTAACCGAGAATATTGCCGCCAATCTTGAACTGTACTATGTGCGCCTCGAATTCAATGCGTCCATATTGTATATAGTTAGAAATGGATATACTTATTTTACTGGATCAAACGACACTGCATTTGTAGGACCGATGCTTGCGATACTTTCAGGAGTATTTATTTTGTTTTACGCTTCACGAAAATATTCCGAGGGTAAAGGCATGATTTACTTCATGATTACAGCTCTTGCCTTCTATTCATTGTTGAGCTCAACCGTGCATCCTTGGCACTTAACATTGCCTCTTTTCTTCGCTGTTTTTAGCACTGTTCGCTGGCCCTTGTTCGCCTCATTCTTTGTAATGCTAAGTTATCTGCTCTACTCTCAAGGAATGGAAAACAAATGGGTACTAATAACCGAATACGGATTAATTATCGGCTCGTATGTTATCGATAGATTGCTCAAAGCAAAACGATAGTTTTCTTTTCTTACATTCGCTTACACCGAAACAAATTCAATTCGATGAAAGCACTATCCACCCTACTTGTGTTTTTAGCACTTTCCCAATATTCTTTTGGACAAAGCTGCAACACATCTTCAGGCAATGTTGTTATTTACGCCAACTACGACGGTGGTGAAATCAATATCAATTGCGATGTAAATATTCCCAATTTGAAAATCGGAATTTGTACTTATGAAGATTGTCAAATAAATATCACTGGACCTTTTGCAGGAAATGTAACAGAAGTGATCTATGCCGGTTTTCAAGGCAACAATGACAATTGTAATTCGGGGAATTCTGGGACAAGTATTACCGGCGTAGCGGCGGGTATCACCAGCGTGCTATTCGCACCTGCAGGTGTATTAAGTGATGCAAATGGTTATGGCAGCATTATTTGCGCCTATAGTTGTGCAACGGGGAATCAAGGGGGATGCAATACAGCGGCGCAAGTTGTGGCTTATTTCTTAAATGAATTTGGTGGAACATTGCATACCTACTACACACAATATGCCTGTTGGGGTGGCACCACCTATGACATTTCCGATAATCTGTGTTGTTCTGTTCCCTTGCCTGGCATCGAAACTACTTTCACAGCAAGCGATCCAATTGTTTGCGTTGGGCAATGTATAAGCTTTACATCAAGCAGCACAGGAAATCCAACGAATTATACTTGGACATTTAATGGTGCGAATACAACATCGTCAAGCGCACAAAATCCCTCTTCAATTTGCTACACTACTCCAGGAATATATACAGCAAATTTGACCGCTAGTAATTCAACCAGCAGTGATTCTTACACGCAACAGATTACTGTAATTGATTGTAATCTCGCACCATCTGGAATTGAAGGATGCACTTATGAAACTGCTATCAATTACAATCCTTCAGCAGCTTTAGATGATGGCACATGTATTTTTGATTGTGTAACCACAAATTGTCCCGCAGACTTGAACGACGAT
>JBIIBU010000235.1:0-3542 GCA_044239235.1 Flavobacteriales bacterium | reverse complement strand
TTTCCACAGGTAATTGATCACTGTTCCTTCAGGCTCTTCTGGAACGCCTTTAATTACTGCCCAATATGTTTTTTGCACCTCACGGTATTTAAACATATTTGAAAGTCTATTGAGGGCTTTTGTCGTGCGGGCATATAAAACAATTCCGCTAACAGGTCGGTCGAGACGATGCACAGTGCCGATAAATGCCAATCCTGGTTTGTTGTATTTCCATTTCACATATCCTTTTACTACATCGCAAAGGGTGGTATCTCCTGAAATATCACTTTGAATGATATCAGAATTCCGCTTGTTAATGGCAATAATGTGATTGTCTTCATAGAGCACACGCAGATTATCGACGGTACTCATCACGATAGGTTCCTTGGGAACCGTTATCCATTCACGCTTGGTGTAATTGGGTTCTTTGCTTTCCATCACTTGTCTTGTTTATGCGATCGGTGATAGATCGCTTCGGTTAAAAAAAACATTAATACTGCTCCAACTTACTAGGGAAGTCTTTGCTTTTGACATCAGCCACGTATTGTTCAACTGCACCAATCATTTGCTCGCCAGCATTTAGATATCTGCGTAAAAAGCGAGGTGAAAATTCTTGAGTAATTCCGAGCATATCATGCACCACTAGGACCTGTCCGTCGACATCTCCACCAGCACCAATTCCAATAACTGGTACGTTTACGCTTTTTGCTACTTTAGCTGCAAGAGCGGCGGGGATTTTTTCAAGAACAATAGCAAAACAACCAGACTCGTCCAAAAGTTTTGCGTCACTTAAAAGGCGATCTGCCTCTTCTTGTTCTTTGGCTCTAACCTGATATGTTCCGAATTTGTATATGCTTTGCGGCGTCAATCCTAGGTGTCCCATTACTGGGATTCCTGCGGTAAGAATGCGCTGGATAGAATCTTTGATTTCTTCTCCACCTTCCATCTTTACAGCGTGGCCACCAGTTTCTTTCATGATTCGGATAGCGGAATTCAAGGCTTCTTTCGAGTTTCCTTGATAACTACCGAATGGCATGTCCACTACAACGAGACTTCTTTTTGCAGCGCGAACCACGCTTTGAGCGTGATAGATCATCTGGTCAAGAGTAATGGGCAGAGTGGTTTCGTGACCGGCCATTACGTTAGAAGCAGAGTCTCCAACTAGAATAACATCGATTCCCGCTTGATCAACAATCTTAGCCATGCTAAAATCGTACGCGGTAAGCATAGATATCTTTTCACCACGTTGCTTCATCTCGAGAAGAGAGTTGGTGGTGATTCGTTTTAATTCTTTGTGGACTGACATGCTGCAAATATAATCAGATGAAGTTAAGTGGCATTTCATAACATTCGGATGGGATTTTTCCCCATTCAAAAACTGACGCACAATTTCTACTCAATAAATGCATATATTGGCTATCGAAACCTCTAATTTTTTGCTTGCGATGAAAAAACTGTTGTTTTGTTTTGTTTTTGCAATCATCGGTGTATCACTTCTTTCGGGCTGCAAGAAAAACGAAGAAGTAGTCTATTCTGATAACACCATTCCAGATTATGATCAAATTCCGAGCATTGTTATAGACAATTATGTGAATCGTGTTTTCATTGACTTAATCGGAAGAGAGCCTACCGATATTGAAATGTCAAGTGAGTCGGCTTTGTTAAAATCGGCAAATATGAGCGCTGCTTCTAGGACTGCATTAGTTCAAAAACTTATGTTTAATGAGGAAGCTTTGCTAGGAGATGGAAGTTATAAAGAGGCGTATTTCCGAAAGTTTTATGAAGATCAGAAAGGACGTTTCCTTGAAGGGTCTTCAGAAGCTCTTTTACTCGAACAATGGGGGATATGGAGAGCAATTGCCATGCAGGATTCTCTGAATGGTAATATGCTTGGGTATGAACTCTATATGATCGAAGCAAATAAAGTTTGGGTAGTTATGACATCTCGAGAGGAGTTGATGAATGATACCATTAAGATTCAAAATATGTGTTACCGAATGATGTTCAATTCGCTTTATGACAATATCAATATGAACTCATTCAATTTTATAAATGCGACTTTTGATGATTGCTTCTCTAGATTCCCTACGAATGCAGAGTATGAGGGGATTTATCCTGCAATTGAGTATAACGGATCGGGCAATGTGTTTGGTGCTTTTTTCGATAATAAAACTGATTACATTCGAGAGTTGACGCGTTCTGCCGAATTTGATGAAGGTCTTATTCGATGGATTTATAGATCACTCTTGTCAAGAGATGCTAGTACATTTGAGGTGTATGCTAACCTTCCTATTTACGGAGCGGAATCAAATTTTTCATTAGTTCAACAAGCAATACTAATAAGCGATGAGTATGCAGGAATCGAATAATAAAATCGCACCAGTTCAAGAAGCTGGTCTAGGCAAATTAGCTGTTCTTGCTACCGCTGCCGCTGTTGCATTGCAGTCGTGCAAGAAGGACACTGATGTTATGTATGAGCTTAATGAGGTTGCTCTTTATAGCGATTCTTCGGATAAGACAAGGTTGAAATCGAACGAGCAATTTGTGTCCATACTTTTTACGAATCTCTTTCAATCTGGAATTTCAAGTGATATTGTTTTTGAATTGAACGAGTGCTTTCTAAGTATCGGAGATCAAGAGGTGGCGCGTGAAGTTTTGATTTCGAATTTTTTCAATCAATCGAATGTTCAATTACCAACCGTTGATGAAATGATGGCGGACATGGACTTATTTATAGAAAATACATACAAGCGATTCTTTGTAAGAATGCCTTCGGAAGGTGAGAAAACATGGGTAAAGAATTTCATCAATAACAATCCCTATATGACCCCTGAGTTGGTGTATTTCAGTTTTGCGTTGAGCAACGAATATTTATACTATTAATCCCACGGCCATGATCAGAAGAGACTTTATAAAAAAATCTGCATTGACCACTGCTGGAGCTTTGGCATCGCCTTACATTCTTCCTAGCGGAAGATTGTTTGCACCATCGGGAAATAGAAGTGCGGATCACGTTGTGATGGTAATGTTTGCGGGAGGTGTTCGTCACCAAGAATCTGTAGGAAAGCGTTACTTAGATGATAGCCAAGTGGGTGAGCCGTATGCTGGAAATATTATGAATAACATGCTCACCGGCGAAGCCCCAACAATGAAAATTGTTTACGGAACAGGTGAGGGAGGGTTAAATCCAATTCCGACTATTTTGGGTTCGTCTTTGCAATCACAAGGGACATTGTTTTCAGAGGTACAAGCTTTATCTTCTGGACACTTTGGAGGTTATAATTCACTTATACAAGGAGCTGATTTTGCAGGACAAGGATTGAAACAGCGTCCAATTAATCCAACGATTTTTGAATATTTGAGAAGGCACGGCGGATATAAAGCTACTGACACATGGTTTATTGCAAATGGCATTGGAGGCTCACTTCCATTGTTGAACTACAGTGGACATGAAGATTATGGGATTCAATATGGCGGAAACTTTTTCGCACCCCTCGTGACTTTTGATGATCAAGGTTTCGAACATTTGGGCAACGCGAAAATTTATCATCCAGAGAATGAGC
>JBIIBU010000234.1:0-3555 GCA_044239235.1 Flavobacteriales bacterium | reverse complement strand
TCTCACTTTCGAGCCAATACGGATTCTCATCCGACAACTCCGGCTCTACCTCATAGCGGTAGACTTTGCGCTGTGGACCTTGTTTTCGGAAGATAATTGCGGCAATCAATCCAATTGCAAATCCAGAGAGGTGACCTTCCCATGATATTTTAGCATCTACAGGGAAGAGGTACCATACCAGCGAGCCGTAGTAAAGTCCTACGATCAAGGTAACACGCGCAAGTATTGGATTTTTGCGAATGATGCCACTTAAGAAAAGAAAAGCAAATTCACCATAAATAATCATGCTAGCACCAATATGAACCGTCGGTCGCCCAATGAGCCAAAGCATTATTCCAGAGAAGAAGAAAATGGTGAAAAAGGTTTTGATGGAAATACTTCGATAGAAATAGAACAGAAAAGTGTTCAGAACAATGAAAGCAAGTGTATTGTGCCAGATGTGGTTTAATCCACCATGAAGAAAGTGCATGGTAAAAATGCCACGGAGCCCAATAAAATCTCGCGGAATAAGCCCGTATTTTCCTAGGTTATAGCCGAGGTACTCATCCATAAGGAAGAGGGCCCAGGCAATGGAAAGGAAGAACATCGATGCAATTATTGCATCAAATATTTTTGCTCCATCACCATTGACGTGATTTTTAATATTTGTTAAATTTTCACTCAATGTTTGTGAATTTTCTATTTTTCCTTCACTAAATCAAATCCCATGAAGAAAATATTCTTAACCCTTACTGCTTCAATGCTTTTGAGTGCAGCGGCTGTGGCGGCAAACGGCAAGCAAAGTGGACCTGGGGATCCTCAGAAACCAAAGGATGAAAAAACGAGCTTTGGACTTTCCGATGGATATTTTTCTTTCTTCAGTATTTTCTTCCCAGAGGCTCCAAAATCGGATACTCTATCAGTAAGAACGCCGCGTCCGCCGAGCAATAGCGGTGCCACACCAAAGAAATGACGTTTTGGCGCAATCTTAGTTTTTATTTCCATTAAGTAAAGCTCTATTTTGGCGGCATGAATCCAATGTCGCTTAATACTAATCATACTATTCCTCCAACCGAATTGATCCTTCGGTCGGATGGTAGTCTCTACCACTTGGGCATTAAGCCCCAACACGTGGCGTCGAAAATTATCATTGTTGGCGACCCTGAGCGCGTTCCAACCATTTCGGCTCTTTTTGAAAATGTAGAATGCAGAATTGAAAATCGAGAATTTGTCGTTCACACGGGCACTTTTTCAGGAAAGCGGTTTACAGTTGTTTCTTCAGGCATCGGCGTCGACAATATTGATATTGTAATCAATGAACTTGATGCCGCTGTGAATATTGATCTTGAAACACGTTTGCCCAAAGCAAATTTAACGTCTTTAGAAATTGTTAGAATCGGCACCAGTGGAAGCATCCAAGCTGATATACCTACCGGAAGTTATGTGGCAAGTCTGCAAGCTTTTGCCTTAGATGGAGTGCCCTATTCTTATGGGGCAACACTTAATTCGAATGAGCAAAAGGTGGTCGATATTCTTCGGGCTAATATTCCGCAACTCCTAGGTAATACAGGCTTGTATGCTGTTGATGGCTCAAACGAATTAGCTGATAGAATAGCTTTCGACATGATTCAAGGCATCACTGCCACTCAAAATGGTTTCTATGGACCACAAGGAAGAAGCGTTAGACTTCAATCGGTAGTCGAACCCATGCTATCTAAATACGCTGATTTGGAAATAAATGGAGTAAGGGTGACCAACTTCGAAATGGAGTGCGCGGGCATCTATGCCCTATCTTCCTTATTGGGGCACAAGGCGTTAACTGTATGTGCAATTTTAGCCAATAGGGTGACAAAAGAATTTCACAATGACCCGTCAAGAAGTATTGAAACCCTTATCAGGACTGTGTTAGAGCGATTTTGAATAGTTCAGTGTGGATAAGCCCCTCAAATAGGTTCATAAGCATCTAGGCTGCACGGTACTTTTGGGTAATTGCTAGCCAAAGAGTAAAAGCCCTATGTATACCGGAGAGGTCAATGCTTTAATATCCTTAATTGAAGATCCAGACGAAAGCATCTATTTGCAGGTTCGATCTGAACTAAAGAATTATGGAGAAGATATTATTCCGCATCTAGAACATTTCTGGGAGCTGAATGACTTCGGACCCTTGTTTCAAACACGACTCGAGGAGCTTATTTCAAGCATTCAGTATGATTCAGTATATAATAGACTGAAAAAATGGATTGCCTCAGAGGAAAAGGATTTGTTGGAAGGCGCTCTTATTATCAATAGTTATGGCTATCCCGGATGTGATGAGGACGAACTCCGTCGCATTGTTTCCCGCATCAGACAAGATATTTGGTTAGAATTAAATGATAATCTTACAGCTGTTGAAGTGGTCCGCGTTTTCAATCACATGCTTTTTAAAGTATATGGATTTGAGGGCGATCGTGATAGCTATGATCAACCACAGAACAGTTTTTTTAGCGACGTTCTCTCCAATAAAAGGGGGAATCCACTCTCATTAAGCATTCTTTATGGATACCTCGCAAAGGCATTGGATATTCCGCTATATGGTGTAAATCTTCCAAGTCATTTCATTCTTTGTTATCTCGATTTGGATCCTGATTATCGCGATTGGGGTATTTCTGAAAAAGATGCTGATATCCTTTTTTATGTGAATCCATTTAGTCAAGGCACGATGTTGATGAAGGAAGAAATAGATGAATTTCTTCGAACTCATGACTTGCCTCAAGACGAAAGGTTCTATAAGCCTTGCTCAAACGTAGATATGATAAGTCGTATGATCAATAACTTGATTCATACCTATATCGCCAAAAATCAAGAGGATAAAGTAAGAGAGTTGAAATCGTTGCAGAGCATTTTGCTAGAGTGGACTGTTTAAGAACAGCCTTGAAACATTGTAGATCCTGCAAAGAAGAATATTCCAAGCCAAATAAGGCCTTTCACAAGAAAAAATAAAAAGCCGACAACGCCAACTCTCTTGAGCCAGATCTTCATTTCGCTTTTTTTCTTATCCGTCACAGGCCTTCTCGAACTAGTTGATTTTGTTTACTTCGTGGGCAAAGGTGAGGATTATCCTTAAACATTTTTCAAAAGATTGCGATCATTTGATGAAATGAAGCAATCTTTGGACTCTCGAATGAAGATTTAGTATGAAGAAAATTCTTGTAGCCAATAGAGGAGAAATCGCCTTGCGTGTTATGCGTTCTGCGAAAGAAATGGGAATAGCAACTGTTGCTGTTTTCAGTGAAGCAGATAGAAATGCTCCTTTTGTGAAATATGCAGATGAAGCAGTTTGCATCGGTCCTGCTCCTAGCAATCAAAGTTATTTGAGAGCAGATAAGATTATTGAAATTAGTCTTCAGCTTGGAGTAGATGGGATTCACCCAGGTTACGGTTTCCTTTCTGAGAATGCTAATTTCTCTAGAAAAGTGGAGGAGGCTGGAATTACGTTTATTGGTCCAAGTCCTGAAAGTATTGAAGTGATGGGAAGTAAGCTTGCTGCAAAAGCCGCTGCTCGCAAATACAATATTCCGATGGTACCCGGAACTGAAG
>JBIIBU010000026.1:0-14109 GCA_044239235.1 Flavobacteriales bacterium | reverse complement strand
CAATAGTATTGACGAGATCGATCCTGAGTTGCGCCGCACAATGGACAAACTGGGTATCTCACTCGAAGAACAAAAGCGCCTTAGTGGTGTAGCTGTCGACTTCGTGCTTGACTCTGTATCTGTAGCAACTTCATTCAAAGAAAAATTAGGTGAACTAGGGATTATATTCTGCTCAATGAGCGATGCAATCAAAGAACACCCAGAGCTCATCAAACAATATATGGGAACTGTAGTGCCTCGCACTGACAATTTCTACGCTGCGCTTAACAGTGCAGTATTTACCGACGGTTCATTCTGTTATATCCCAAAAGGCGTGAAATGCCCAATGGAATTGAGTACCTATTTCCGAATCAACGAATCGGGAACAGGACAATTCGAACGCACACTTGTTGTTGCTGATGAAGGTTCATACGTTTCTTACCTCGAAGGCTGCACTGCTCCTCAACGTGACGAGAATCAATTGCACGCCGCTGTAGTAGAACTCATCGCACACAAAGACGCGGAGATCAAATACAGCACAGTCCAAAACTGGTATCCAGGCGACAAAGACGGAAAAGGTGGTGTATTCAACTTCGTTACAAAACGAGGACTCTGCGCTGGTGATCATTCCAAAATTTCTTGGACACAAGTGGAAACAGGTTCTGCAATCACTTGGAAATATCCAAGCTGTGTATTGAAAGGAAATTATAGCACCGGTGAATTCTATTCTGTGGCTGTAACAAATAATCAACAGCAAGCTGATACAGGAACGAAAATGATCCACATAGGTCATCATACCACCAGCACTATTATCTCAAAAGGTATCAGTGCAGGTAACAGTCAGAACTCATATCGCGGATTGGTGCAGATCAACAAATCAGCTGATCATGCGCGCAATTTCTCGCAATGTGATTCTCTGCTAATGACTGACCACTGCGGCGCTCACACCTTCCCGTACATTGAAGTAAAAAATAAAACAGCCAAAGTGGAACACGAGGCTACCACTTCAAAAATCGGTGAAGACCAAATATTCTATTGCCTCCAAAGAGGTATCGATCAAGAGAAAGCAATTTCACTTATCGTAAATGGATACGCGAAAGATGTACTAAACAAACTCCCCATGGAATTCGCAGTAGAAGCGCAGAAGCTTCTAGCAATCTCTCTAGAAGGAAGCGTGGGATAGTTTGGTAGTGTGATAGTTTGAAAATAAAATGAATTAGTGCTAGCGCTAATAGCCAATAGCTAAAAGCCAATAGCCAATAGCCAATAGCCAAAAAAGATGATTGAAATAAAAAACTTACATGCCCGCATTGATGAGAAGGAAATCCTTCGTGGGTTGAATCTTATTGTGAAACCAGGAGAAGTGCATGCGATTATGGGACCGAATGGTTCTGGTAAATCTACACTTGCTTCTGTGCTTGCAGGTAAAGAAGATTATGAAGTAACTGATGGAAGCGTTGACTTCAACGGCAAAGATCTATTGGACATGGCTCCAGAAATCAGAGCTCGTGAAGGTCTCTTCCTTGCATTTCAATATCCCGTAGAAATTCCTGGTGTAAGTAATATGAACTTCATCAAAGCAGCAGTGGCTGAAACTCGCGAACACCGCGGACTTCCAGCGCTTTCTGCAAAAGAGTTTTTACAACTTGTAAATGAAAAATCAAAACTCGTTGAGCTCGATGGTCAATTGACGAATCGTTCGGTTAACGAAGGTTTCAGTGGTGGCGAGAAAAAGAGAAACGAAGTATTCCAAATGGCAATGCTCGATCCGAAACTCGCTATTCTTGATGAAACCGATTCTGGTCTTGATATCGACGCGTTGCGCATCGTTGCAAATGGTGTAAATGCGATGAGAAGTCCAGAGCGCTCTTTCGTTGTGATTACCCACTATCAACGTCTTCTCGACTTCATCGTTCCTGATTTCGTACACGTACTTTACAAAGGAAGAATTGTAAAATCAGGAACAAAAGAACTTGCTCTCGAGCTAGAAGAAAGAGGTTATGATTGGATCAAAGAAGAAGTAGCAGCAGAACAAGCATAATAATGGAAACAACCACCGACATTCGTCCAAAAGACAAAATGATCGCACTTAGCGAATCAGCGGTATCGGCGTTGTCTGCTGCCCTTCCAGAAGTGGTTGCAAATGCGAAAGCTCAATTGCAACAACTCGAAATACCGACCACACGAAACGAAGAATGGAAGTACACGCGCACCACTCGTATCGCTGCTGAGTCATGGTCGATTCAAAAAGACACCAATCCAAACGGTCTTGAAAATACAATCATTGATAATCTCGACGCTATTCGCATCGTATTTATCAATGGATTCTTTAGCGCTGAAAAAAGCGCCATCTCTGCCGTTGAAGGATTGACAATTTTATCAAATGAAAATATCACTTCTGAAAATCTGAAGAAATTCAACGTTGCTTCCCCTGCAAATTTCTTTGAAGCGTTGCAACAAACTTCTTCTACATCAGCTGTATTTATTTCTGTAGATAAAAACACTGCAATTGAAAAACCATTGCACATTGTTCATCTTACCAATGCACCGCAAGCACTTGCTTTGCCTAGTGTTTTTGTAAATGTTGAAACAAGTGCATCAATCAATATCACTGAGAGTTTTCACGGTTATGAAACCGCTAAAACCCTAACCATTCGCGCACTTCACATCAATGTAGAAGCGAATGCAAATATTGAATTCAATAAAATTCAAGCAGAGAAAGATGAACAGTTTCACATCTCTGTGGACAATGTAAATATTGCAAACAACGGACGTTCAAACTTCAATACTCTCACTGTAGATGGAGGATGGACACGCAACGATTTGCGCATTTCGCTTGATGGTCAAAACATCGAAGCGAATCTAAATGGCTTCTACCTGCCACGCGGATCACAACTTGTAGACAACCACACGAAGGTTGATCACCGATTCCCACATTGCAATAGCAATGAGCTTTACAAAGGAATTCTTTTTGATCAATCACAAGGTGTATTCAATGGTAAAGTGTATGTGCGTCCTGATGCTCAGAAAACAAACGCATATCAAAACAATGCGAATGTGCTTGTAGGCGAAGACGCTCAAATGAATACTAAACCAGAACTTGAAATCTATGCAGACGATGTGAAATGTAGTCACGGAACTACCACTGGTCAGATAGATGAAAGTGCAATGTTTTATCTCCGTGCTCGCGGACTAAGTGAAGACTCAGCCCGTAAATTATTGACCACTGCTTTTATCAATGATGTATTGAACAAAGTAGAAAACGAAACTGTTCGCACACATATAATCGAAGTTCTCGCTCACAAAGGATTGCTTTACAATTAAAATTAAAATGGAAACAGTAGCCAACCGTCTTGACGTCGCTAGCCTTAGGGATGAGTTCCCTATTCTGCACCAAGAGGTAAATGGTTACCCATTGGTTTATTTGGATAATGCTGCTACTTCTCAAAAACCTCTTTCGGTAATTGAGAGTATCACCAATTATTATTTGGGCTACAATGCAAACATTCACCGAGGTGTGCACAAGCTTGCTACCCTTGCTACAGAAGCGTTTGAAGGCACTCGTAAAAAAGTTGCGGCATTTCTAAACACTCCAGATACTCGCGAAATAATCTTCACCACAGGCACTACAGATTCAATTAATCTAGTAGCACAAACATTCGGAAAAGCAAATCTGAATGCGGGTGATGAAATTTTACTTTCCACATTAGAACACCATTCCAATATTGTTCCGTGGCAAATGATTGCACAAGAAAAAGGTGCAATTATCAAAGTGATTCCAATCACTGCAGAAGGCCAATGGCAGGTGGATCAACTGGACAACCTCATTACATCAAAAACAAAAATCATCGCGGTTAATCACGTGTCCAACGCGTTGGGAACAATTAATCCGATTGAATTAGTAATAGAGAAAGCAAAGAAAGTTGGCGCTAAAGTGATGATTGATGGCGCACAATCAGTAGTTCATTTTGCTATTGATGTAAAAAAACTTGATTGTGATTTTTACTGCTTCAGTGCACATAAACTCTACGGCCCGACTGGTGTTGGTGTGCTTTATGGAAAAGCAGAATTGCTTGAAGCTATGCCTCCTTATCGCGGCGGTGGTGAAATGATTCACACTGTTTCATTCAATGGAACAACGTACAACGAAATCCCTCACAAATTCGAAGCAGGCACTCCAAACATTGAAGGAATTATTGCTTTTGGCGCAGCCATTGACTTCGCTACATCGCTAGATGCAGAAGCAGTTCATGAGCATGAGCAAGAATTATTGAATTACGCTACAGAGAAATTAAAATCCATAGAAGGATTAAAAATATATGGCGATCATGCGAACAAAGTTTCCGTGATTTCCTTTTTAGTAGAAGGCATTCATCCGTTTGATTTGGGCACATTGCTCGACAATCAAGGCGTGGCTGTGCGCACTGGACATCATTGCACGCAACCATTAATGGAGCACTACGGAATACCCGGAACGGTGCGCGCATCGTTTGCAATTTACAATACAAAAGAAGAAGTTGATTTGCTTTACAATGCCCTTGTAAAAGCTATTTCAATGTTGAAATAATACAGACCGTGAACCTAGAAGAAAGACAACAAGAAATTATTTCCGAGTTCGGAATGTTCGACGACTGGATGCAGAAGTACGAATACATTATTGAACTTGGCAAAGAACTTCCTGTTATTGAAGAGCAATACAAAGTCGAGGACAATCTGATTAAAGGGTGTCAATCGAAAGTGTGGTTGCATGCAGAAAACAATAGTGATGGAACACTTTCTTTCACTGCAGACAGCGACGCGATCATCACGAAAGGACTTGTTTCTCTAGTGATTCGTGTGTTAGATGGATTACCTGCTAACGACATTGCACAAGCCGACCTTCATTTTGTAAACGACATCGGACTCACCAGTCACCTAAGCCCGACCAGAAGCAACGGATTGGCATCGATGATCAAGCAGATGAAGATATACGCGCTGATAGGCAGTAAGCTGTAGGCCGTAAGCTTTAAGTTTTAGGCAGTAAGCCTTGATGTTTACGTTTGGATAAAGAGTGATTATTGTGATAAAAAAATAAAGCCAATAGCTTACAGCCTATAGCCAAAAAAGAATGACAAAAACAGAAATACAAAACAAAGTCATCGAGAAGCTCAAGACCATTTATGATCCTGAGATTCCGGTGGATATATATGAGTTGGGTTTGGTGTATATGATTGATGTGAACGATGAAAATTTTGTGACCATCACCATGACACTTACATCGCCATCTTGTCCGGTAGCGGAAACGCTCCCTCCTGAAGTAGAAGAGAAAGTAGCATCGGTAGAAAATGTAACCGGCGCCAAAGTAGAAATCACCTGGGAACCAACGTGGGACAAAAGCATGATGAGTCAAGAGGCGATGTTGGAGTTGGGGTTTCTTTGAAATGGGGAAATGGGGAAATGGGGAAATGGGAGAATGGGAGAATGGGAAAATGAGGGAGAGAGAAAGTGAGAAAAGGATTTGTTTTAAAAACTCTTTAACTCTGTGAAACTTTGTGTGCTCTGTGTCCAAGAGAACCACTCCCCAATCAAAAATAAAAAATCATCCTTCGACGGGCTCAGGAACCGACTCAAAGCAAAAATCATCCTTCGACAGGCTCAGGAACCGACCCAAATCAAAAATAATCCTTCGACAGGCTCAGGAACCGACCCAAATAAAAAATAAAAAATAAAAAATAAAAAATTCCGATGAAGAAGCTTGCAATACTTGGATCTACTGGCTCAATTGGGACACAGGCATTGGACGTTGTTTCTGCGCATCCAGAAGAGTTTAGTGTTGAAGTATTGACAGCACATAGCAATGCTGATTTGCTTATTTCTCAAGCATTAAAATACAAAGTCAACAGCGTAGTCATCGGTGATGAATCGAAATACGAGACTGTAAAAAATGCATTGTGGGAAGCAGGTGTGAAAGTATATGCAGGAGCGAAAGCTTTAGAACAAATAGTAGAATCAACAGAAGTAGAAATGGTATTGACCGCGCTAGTTGGCGCGGCGGGCTTGCGTCCTACGATAAATGCCATTGAGGCTGGAAAGCAAATCGCTTTAGCCAATAAAGAAACATTAGTTGTTGCCGGCGACTTAGTTACCAAACTTGCTCGTCAGAAAGGCGTCAACATCTATCCCGTCGATAGTGAGCATTCTGCGATCTTTCAATGCCTCGCTGGTGAATGGGACAACAAAATCGAGAAAATCTATTTAACAGCCTCCGGAGGCCCTTTTAGAGGTAAGTCTAAGGAAGAGTTGGCAACAGTTACGAAGGCTCAAGCACTTAAACATCCAAATTGGGATATGGGTGCGAAGATCACGATCGACTCTGCATCGTTGATGAATAAAGGCCTTGAAGTGATTGAAGCGAAGTGGTTGTTCAATTTGCAGCCCGATCAAATTGATGTTATAGTGCATCCTCAATCCATCATTCACAGCATAGTGCAGTTTGAAGACGGCAGTATGAAAGCGCAGATGGGATTGCCTGATATGAAGTTGCCGATACAATATGCGTTGGGTTATCCAAAGCGATTGAAAGCAGATTTTCCGAGATTCAATTTCATGAATTACCCTCAGCTCACATTCGAACAGCCTGATAGAGAAACATTCCGTTGTTTGAATTTAGCATTTGATGCGATGAAGCAAGGCGGTAACATGGCTTGTATTATGAATGCAGCGAATGAGATTGCGGTTGCGTTATTCTTACAAGACAAAATTGGCTTCTTGCAGATTGCTGATGTGGTAGAGCGCACGATGGAGAAGGCGGCTTTTATAGCACAGCCTAGCTTAGATGATTTCATCGCCAGTGATGGCGAAGCCCGCAGAATTGCATCAGAACAAGTCTAAATCAGCCCTCAATGTGACTTAGGTCAGCCCCGCTGAACAGAGACTCCAATAAATTTGTTTCATCAATAAGATACGCAAGGAGATTATATCGCTCTTGATTACTCTCCACATAGAAGGTTTGATCAATAAGGTTCGAGAAAGGGGTACAACGGTGCTCCTTTTTCTATTTTAAACAAAACCACCTTACATCATTTTCCCATTTCCCCACTTTCCCATTTCCCCACTTCCCCACTTTCCCATTTCCCCACTTCCCCACTTTCCCATTTTCCCATTTTCCCACTTTCCCATTTTCCCATTTTCCCATTTTCCCTCTCTCATCCTCCCTTTCTTCCCTTTCAGCACCTATCCACAATATGAGTCGAACAAATGAGTTGCTTTGAGTAAACCTGACAATATGAAAAAGCTAATTCACCTCGGAATTTTAGTCGTATTTCTACTTTCATTTCTACCAACAGAAGCGCAGACACGCGCAGGACAGATGAGTTCAAAAGAGCGTGAGCGCGTAACTCGCAAAGCCAATCGCTGGTCAAAGCGCCGCATGAAAGCCGCCAAATACGATATGACAAACGTAAAATGCAACGTGCGACAATCGAGAAGATATGCGAGGAAGCAGCATTGATAGTTTGGTAGTGTGGTAGTAAGACAGTGGACCCGAGTGGAAACAAATGCACACAAATGGAAACAAGTGGGCACCAATGCACACAAATGAAAACAAGTGGAACCAAGTGAACCCTAATTAATAGGTGTGTAGGGACGATAAAGCTGTATAAGCCCCAGAGGGGCGTTCTATGTTAGAAACAGGGATGCGATTGTTTTTTCAAGCCCCGAAGGGGCGTAATGTGGTAAAAGGAAAAGGGGAAATTTAAAAAGCTAATAGCCAATAGCCTTATCAGAAATCAGGAATTCGAAATTCGGAATCATATGTGTGCATTTTCATTAATTTGGCTACACTTTTCAATACCCCATGAACTCTTCCCCTCTCGACACCGGAATCACAAATAACAACTCCGCAGAATTCAATGACTTCCGTCCGAACTCGGATCGCGCGCGCAATGCACAGACACTTGTGTGGCTTGTAATGGCTGGTTCTATTGTACTTATCGCTACTACTTATCTCGAACTTGATGTCCTTGAACGCCTAAAAAATGGTGTAGGTGAGTATGATGAGGGAATAGTCGCCGAAGCAGAACGCAGTGATTCAATAAATCAAATAGCGACAATAATCTATTTTATTCTTCGAATAATTTCAGCCGTATTCTTTATACAATGGTTCAGAAGAGCATACCATAATATTTCGAATTTCTCTACTCCTCTGCTCAGTGACGGTTGGGCTGCAGGAGCTTGGTTTGTGCCAATCTTCAACTGGTTTCGCCCATATCAAATGATGCGTGAGATGTGGCAAGCAACTACAAACCAAGTCGGCACAGATGAGTTCAATGAGACGGGATACAACTATAAATTAAACATCGGAATTTGGTGGACATTGTGGGTAATATTCGCAGTGCTTACCAATGTAATCCTACGTATTGATCAAAAATCAATCGACGAAATAACAACAGCAGACAACTTGAGCCTTATTGCGCATGCGCTAAACATTCCACTAGCAATTATCACCGTGAAAATAATTAAGGAATACAACAAACTCGAAGAAACACTAGCTTAGTTTGGTAGTTGGCAATAAGCAGTAGGTAGTAGGTAGAAAGATTTCGGAATCCGAAATCAGGAATTAGAAATCATTCCCCACGACCTAGATCGTCGTGATATCCTTATCCTTCACTGCCAAAATCTCGTCCACTTTCTTGTTGTAACGATCTGTTACTTCTTGAACTTTAGCTTCGCCTGATTTGGCTTCGTCTTCTGGTAGACCGTCTTTCTGAGCCTGTTTGATAAAGTCAATAGCATCCTTACGTGCCGTGCGGATAGCCACTTTCGCAGTCTCTCCCTCAGCGTGCGCGCGCTTCGATAAATCGCGACGACGCTCTTCTGTTAGCATTGGCACGTTGATGATAACCAACTCACCATTGTTCTGTGGATTCAATCCCAAATTTGCTTCAAGAATGCCTTTGCAGATATGCTCTAACATATTTTTTTCCCAAGCTTGAACAGTGATTGTTCTAGCGTCTGGAGTGCTAATATTAGCAACGTTTTTCAATGGAGTTGGAGTGCCGTAATAATCAACACGTACACTATCAAGCATCGATGGAGTGGCCTTGCTGGCGCGGATTTTTTGTAGTTCGAATTCAAGGTGATTAATCGCCTTGTCCATTCCTTCTGCAGCCTCATCAAGGGCCATCTTCACTTCGTCTGTCATTGTAGTTTAGATCTATTTGGTGGTTCGAAATTAAAAAAGAAAACTCAAACTAGGCATCTACAAGTGTGCCCACATTCTCCCCACTTACCAATTTATACAAATTGCCTTCCTTGTTCATATCAAAAACAATGATTGGCAGCTTATTCTCATTACATAAAGTAAACGCGGTCATGTCCATCACCGAAAGATTCTTTTGGAATACTTCCTCAAATGTCAATCGATCGAACTTCACTGCACTTGGATCCTTCTCTGGATCTGCAGTGTAAATTCCATCTACACGCGTGCCTTTCAACACCACATCCGCCTCTGTTTCGATTGCACGAAGCGAAGCTGCTGTATCTGTTGTGAAAAAAGGATTACCAGTACCGCTTCCAAAAATTACGACACGACCTTTCTCCAAGTGGCGAACGGCGCGGCGTTTAATGAAGGGTTCTGCTATAGCTTTCATCTCGATTGCTGATTGCAAACGAGTAGGAACTTCAATACTTTCTAAAGCTGATTGCAGGGCCATGCTATTGATCATCGTAGCAAGCATTCCCATATAGTCGCCCTGTGTGCGCTCCATCCCACCTTGCTCCGCTTGCACACCACGGAAGATATTTCCTCCACCAACCACAATCGCTACTTGCACTCCCTCTGCCCAAACACGCTTAACCTCCTGTGCGTATTTTAAAAGTCTACTGTTGTCAATACCGAACTGCTTATCACCCATCAGGGCCTCACCGCTCAGTTTCAGGAGTATGCGCTTGTATTTCATAAAATCATAGTGGAATATGCGGCAAAGATAACCAAACTATCCTTCTATTTCCACACTTACCGAATGCACTTGCCCTCCCATTGGGGCGTTGATCTTGGTAATCTTTACCCAGCGATTATCTGCTTGCGGGAACTCCGCCTTTAGAACATTTAAAATGCGTAAGGAAACAGTCTCAATCAACTTCGCACGAACCGCCATCTCGTGATAAACGATTTCTTTGATTCTCACATAATCAATGGTCTGCGCCAAATCATCCGCCAAGGCAGCTTCGGTATAATCGAAATCTATACAGATATCCACCGAATACTCACCCCCCACAATAGCCTCCTCATCCCAACAACCATGGAATGCATAAAGCCTAATATCGTTCAACCGTATTTTCATGTCGTTCTTTTAGTGGAAACAAATGCACTCAAATGAACACAAGTGAACCCAAGTGGAAACAAATGCACTCAAATGAACACAAGTGGAAACAAATGAACAAAATAACTTGAATGCATTTTTTCATTTGGGTGCACTTGTGTTCGTTTGGGTGCACTTGTTTTAACTCTACTCCGCTATCGCCGCAATACGAGCAAGCGTCTCCTCCTTCCCAATCAATTCCGCAACGTGCGAACTGCCTGGTCCGGTAAGCGTTCCTGTTAGGCAGAGGCGGAAAAGTGGCATTACTGCTCCCATTCCCAATCCTTTTGCTGTGATAAACTCTTTGAACTTCGCATCAATATTTTGGTGACTAAATTCCTCGATGGTCTCGAGTTCTTTCGCCCATTCTTTCATCAACTCATTGCTCTCTCCTGCTTTCCATCTCTTAGCCATTGCATCCTCATCATATGATTTTGGTGCTTCGAATAGATAAGTACCTTCGAGCAAATCTTGAATAAATACAGCGCGCTCTTTCATCAACTCACAAACTCCTGCCGCGTATTCTTCAGTTACATTATAACCTTTCTCCGCAATCATCGGCATGATCATCTTTGCCAACTCTGCATTTGGAGTTGCACGCAGATATTGCTGATTGAACCATTTCGTTTTTTCTGGATCGAACTTCGAACCACTCTTTCCAATACGCTCAATGGTGAAGATGTCAATCATTTCTTCGATAGTGAAAATCTCTTGGTTGTTGCTCGGAGCCCATCCAAGTAGAAGAAGCATATTGATAAACGCTTTTGGAAAATATCCTCTTTCACGGTAACCGCTAGATTGCTCGCCAGTTGCCTCGTCTTTCCAATTCAATGGGAATACAGGGAATCCGAGTCGATCTCCATCACGCTTGCTCAATTTTCCGTTGCCATCTGGTTTCAAAATCAAAGGCAAATGAGCAAACTCTGGAGCGTCCCATCCGAAGGCACGATACATCATCACGTGCAATGGCGCTGAAGGCAACCACTCTTCTCCGCGGATAACATGTGTGATTTCCATTGTATGGTCATCCACGATATTCGCCAAGTGATACGTTGGCATTCCATCACTTTTGAAAAGAACTTTGTCGTCCAATTCGTTAGTGCTGAATACGACCCAACTGCGAATGATATCGTGGAAACGAACTTCCTCATTGCGTGGCATTTTGAAGCGGATTACATAAGCATCTCCGTTTGCAATACGTTGCTTCACCTCATCCTCTGGAAGAGTGATGGAGTTTTTCATGGTATTACGAGAAATGCTATTGTATTGCCAGTTCGGCATCTTCGCCAATTCCGCTTGTTTGCGAATATTATCAAGTTCTTCAGGCGTATCAAATGCATAATAAGCCCATCCTTTTTCAATCAATTCTTCAGCATAAGCGCGATACATCGGCTTGCGCTCTGATTGGCGGTATGGCGCGTGCGCACCACCGTAACCAACGCCTTCATTAGGCTCAATACCACACCACTTAAGGGCTTCAATGATATAATCTTCCGCACCAGGAACGAAGCGACCCTGGTCAGTATCTTCAATACGAAGCAAGAAATCACCACCGTGTTTCTTGGCAAATAGATAGTTATATAAAGCAGTGCGAACACCACCCATGTGCAACGGCCCCGTAGGACTAGGCGCAAAGCGCACACGAACTCTTTTATCAGACATACCCGTCAATTATTAGGGTGCAAATATAGGACTAGGCGCGCGGATTCTGGATTCCGGATTCCGAATTCCAGATTTTTGATTTGGGTCGGTTCCTGAGCCTGTCGAAGGATTATTTTTCATTTCAAAGTTTCCAACGTCAAGACAAACCTCTCTGTGAAACTCTTTCATTCTCTGTTTATCTCTGTGGCGAATGATTTCCATTCAAAGAGAATTCTTGATAACTTTATGCCTACATATTCTGAACTCAAATGAACATCTCAGCCATTGTTGCAAGCCAACGCACATTCTTCAAAACGCATACTACTCTTGACATCGAATACCGCAAGAATGCGTTGCGTAAGTTGAAAGCGGTTTTGCAATCGAATGAACGCTTGTTGCATGATGCGATCTATGCGGATTTTGGAAAATCAGAGTTCGACAATTACGCCACGGAGTTGGGGATTCTTTATAAAGAAATAAATTACTACATCAGTAAAATTGACAGTCTCAGCGCTCCTCAGCGCGTTCGAACTAATTTGGCGAATCTTCCAGGAAGCAGTTATATCTATCAAGACCCTTATGGTTGCACGCTTGTGATTGGTGCATGGAATTACCCGTTTCTGCTTTCACTTAGTCCTGCAATAGCAGCTATTGCTGCAGGAAACACGTGTATCATCAAACCAAGTGAATTGCCTGAGAATACCATGAAGGTGATGGCATCATTAATCAATGAAAATTTTCCTCCAGAATATTTGCATGTGGTAACCGGTGGTATTGAAGAAACAACTCAATTATTACAAGAAAAATTCGATAAAATATTTTTCACTGGAAGCACTCGTGTTGGTAAAATTGTCTACGAAGCTGCTGCAAAAAATCTTACTCCGGTTACACTCGAACTCGGTGGAAAATCACCTGTAATTATTACAAAATCTGCCAATCTCGAAATCGCTGCAAAGCGCATCGCTTGGGGTAAATTCCTGAATGGAGGACAAACATGTATTGCTCCGGACTATATACTCATTGAGGAAAGTATTAAAGAAAAATTCACTGCACTTCTTTTAGAAAAAATAAAAGAATCCAACTACTCCGATGGTGCTCCACATTTCACACGCATAATTAATAAACGCAATTTCGATCGCCTGACAAATATGATCGACACTTCAAAAGTGATTTACGGTGGCAATACAAATGAAAACACATTATACATCGAACCAACAGTAATGAGCGATGTTTCATGGGATGACAAAGTGATGCATGAAGAAATTTTCGGCCCCATTCTTCCAATAATTTCTTTCAAAAAATTCAGCGATGCCATCGAAACAATTTTAGAAAAAGAGAAACCACTTTCTGCATATTTATTCAGCAATGACTCAAATGAAAAAGAGCAATTCACAACTAAAATTTCATTCGGTGGCGGATGCATCAACGATGTAATCATGCACATCGCGAATGAGCATTTACCATTCGGTGGCGTAGGAAATTCAGGCATCGGCAACTACCACGGCAAACATGGATTCCAGTGTTTCTCACATCAAAAATCCATCTTAAAAAAACCAACCTGGGGCGAACCCAATCTCAAATACCCACCTTACACAGCTTCGAAGTTGGGGTGGATTAAGCGGTTACTTGGGTGATGCAGTGTGGTGGTGAGACAGTGAAATTCAGTGGAAACAAATGAACACAAGAGCACACAAGTGAACCCAAATGAAAAAATGCATTAAATGCTTTTCATTCGGGTGCATTCGGGTTCATTTGGGTGCACTAGGGAACCGCCACACAGTCGCACTGTCTCACTATTGAATTTCCGGCACCTCCCCCTCAACGATCAACTTCCCGGCGGTCTTTTCTTTGATTTCCTCTACGCTCACGCCTGGGGCTCTTTCGAGTAGATAGAACGCACCATTTTTAACTTCCAACACCGCTAAATCTGTTACGATTTTTTTCACGCATTGCACTCCTGTGAGTGGCAAGCCGCATGATGGGAGCAACTTAGAATTGCCCGCTTTATCGCAGTGTTGCATGGCAACAATTATATTCTTTGCTGAAGCAACGAGATCCATCGCTCCGCCCATTCCTTTCACCATTTTACCGGGCACTTTCCAATTGGCGATATCACCATTCTCACTTACTTCCATCGCACCAAGAATGG
>JBIIBU010000046.1:0-11183 GCA_044239235.1 Flavobacteriales bacterium | reverse complement strand
TCATTTTGATAGTTTGAGAGGATTTTTTCCTGGTGATACTTTCTCTCTTTTCGAAAGTACACTCGATGACTTGATTAATAAGAAGCACAATGCATTGCTTTCTATTGGTTTTATTCTGGTAATCTATTATGCTTCAAACTCTATCAATGCAATCCTCTTGGGGTTCAATGAGAGTTATCACTTGGATGAGCGCGGGCATCCAATCATCATGCGTATAGCGAGTATTATTTTGATATTCGTTTTGGGATTTCTTATGATAACCGCGGTTATCCTCATCATATTTTCGGGTTCATTTTTTGAATACCTTCACGAACACGGAATCATTGGCGATAAAGGCTATATACCTATTTTGAATTTTGCAAAATGGGCTATCTCATTATTCTTGATTTACGCGGTTATTTCGACGTTGTACAATGTTGGAAATGGCCGCCGCCGCCGCAAGTGGAGATTCTTCAATGTGGGCACAACCTTCGCGACAGCTTTCTTTATTCTTGCATCAATCGGGTTTGCTTACTTCGTCAACAACTTCGCTCAATTCAATAAACTGTATGGGTCTCTGGGTACTCTCATGGTGCTATTGATTTGGCTAAATTTCAATAGCATGATTATACTCATGGGTTTTGATTTGAACACGAGTATTGTGAAAGCAAAGCGCACCATGCGCAAAGAAGCCGAAGCACTCGAGGTTCCTGATCAAGAGCCTGAAATTCCAATCAGCGAAGAAGTAAGAAACACCTTCCGTCACCCTCAAAACTAGTGACCAACGACCAACGACCGGTGACAAGTGACGTGCTCGTACTAGTTCCTCTTACCTACTACTTACTAGCTATTTCCTAATGCCAAAAGCTTACGGCTTATAGCTTACAGCCAACAGCTCACACATCCTCTTCGTCAACGCTTTTCTTGAGAATTCAGGGGCGCCAGGGGTAGTCCGTAGCTCCTTGTTTTTCCAACTAGTATAGTGTTCTTCAATCATCGACTTCATTTGATCGATATGAGCTCGATCTATGATGTGACCACTTTTGGTATTTGATATAATTTCTGCAGCGTCGCCGTTTTCAGGTCCGATGCCAAGTATTGGAGTGCCGCTGGCCATGTATTCGTACATTTTGCCTGGCGTATTTCCTGCGGCAATTTCTGTATGCGCCAAGATTAAGAGTAGGAGCGTGGAAGTAGTATATAGTTTCACTACTGCGCTATGCGGCACTGCTGGATGAAAGGAGGTGATTGCGCTTAGCTCATTGTGCGAAGCAATATGATCTTTTAGAATGTCATTCACTGGTCCTATAAACTCAATCTGTAAATCGGTTCCGATGATTTTTTTCTCTGAAATTAATTGTGAGATGGCATTCATGAATGGACGCGGATCTCTCAATTCATCGATGCTTCCGAGATGTCGGATGACGAACTTATCTGTTAGTTCACGTTTTGCATTTTGAAAATCCCGTGGGTCAAATCCATTTGGAATTAGCTCACATTTTGGTGCTCCTAATACAAGCAACCGGTCAACATGATATTTGCTAATGCTAACAGCTAAATCGGATTTAGTAAGTACTTCATATTCCATTCGCACATTTTTCTTTCTCGCACGTGGACCTGTTTTTAAGGAGTCCCACAAATCCCATTCGCTCCAAGGGTCTCGAAAATCTACAATCCAATTTATCTTCGGATTGTGTTTTTTTAATTTCAATCCAATTAAATGCATACTGTGCGGAGGCCCAGTAGTGATAATGGTTTCGATGTTTTCCTCAGCTATGAATTTTTTTAAAAAACGATAGGAAGGTCGCACCCAAGTGACACGTGGGTCTGGAAGAAAAACATTTCCTCTTAGCCAAGTGCTTCCTCTTTGGAATAAAGAATTGTTTCGCGTAGATAACAAGTCTTTTTGTTCAGGTGCTTTTTTTCCAACCAGTTTGAACGCCTTGAAAAAAACATCTATCGGTTCGAAAATTGTTTTTTTTATTACTCTAATATCCGGCATAACATCCTTCATCAGAGAAGGGTCCTTTACATTGAATGCAGGATTTTCGGGAGTATAAATTATAGGCTCACAGCCAAATTCTTTCATGTAGGCTGACATCTTGAGCCAACGCTGCACGCCACCTCCACCACTCGGCGGCCAATAATATGTGATGATTAGAACCTTTTTCATTATCGAGTGCAATATTCACAATGATTACTTGAATTGTCATGCTCAAATGCATGAAGTTCTAACATGCTTTTTGCACATTCAACCATTTCTAATTCGAATGCCTCTAAAGTTGCTTCGTCAATAATCTCTGAACCACCATTATCGATGTACTGCCACCCTGCGCTATAATTCTTTAGACTGAATAGGGCTGAGCGAATACCTCCGATGGGCGTGCCTTTCTGCGATTCCATGTAAGAATAGAAAAGCAATTGAATCAACTTGCTTTGAGTTCGTTCAAACGCCCCTTTTATTCCATCTTTCTTGATTTGTAAATCTCCTGAAGTTACTGCGCCAGTTTTGTAATCAATAATTCTTACAATGTTGTTTTCATGGTCAATTCTATCAGCCTTGCCTCGTATATTCATTTCGAAGTCGATTCCATATTTTGTCGCTGGAATAACACCATTCAATGATGATTCGATTTCAGCAATGGTGCAGGTTGTTCCTTGCATTGCTCTTTTTTTGACTTCTGAAATTTCAAAGTCAATTGTTTTCTCAAGCATCTTTTGCGCAAGAGAGAATTGCAAATAATTTTCTCCAAAAGTCAAATCCCCCATTTTGTATATCAGCTTAAATGCGGCTTTCAATAGATCAGGAAGATTTGTTTTGAATTGCTCTAATTCATCTAGACTCGGAAAACTATTGATATGATTTTTGAAAAAATCTTCCAATACTTGATGCACAACACTACCAAAAGTGGATGCACTAATATTTTCTTCTACTTCTTCTTCTTCGCCCAATCCTAGGATATAGCGGTAATAGAAGTCGAGCGGGCAGATAAGATATTTGTTTAAGGCTGATGGTGAAATCCCCGCTTTCCATAAGGCCTTGATGCGATCTCTAGAGAAGTCGTCATTCAGAATAGAAACTATTTTATCCTCTACATTATCGCCCGCCAAACTTGCTTTGACGCGCGTTATGTTTGAGTAAGGAGAACGAAGTTCAAGTTCTAATTGTGTGATATATCTGCTTTGTTCTGTTCCTTTAAAATCAGAAGTGATGGATGAAAAAAGGAAGTCAATTTTTGAGGCACGCTGAATGAGTCGGTATAAAGTGTATGCGTAAGTGGCTTCTTTATCTGCTACAGTTGGCATTTCATAAAGCTTTCTTACATCAAATGGAATAAGCGATTGATCGGTTAAATTTCCGGGTAGTTGATCTTCATTGGCTCCAATTACAATAACGTGATCGAAATCTATTGCACGCGTTTCTACCATGTTTAAGATTTGCAATCCTTGCAATGGCTCACCAGTGAATGTGATTGCTTCGCCTGACATCAAATGCTGCATGATTACTTGCAGGGATTTCATGTCGGTAAGTTCTTCACCTGATTCTACAATGGCTGGTATTTCAGAAAGAAGCTCTTGTGCTCTAAGAATGCACTCAACTTCAAATTCATTGCCTTCTTCAGCAATTAATAATTCATCGAGCAATTGAAGAACATTTTTTATCCATATAAGTGGTTTCCTATTTTCCTCTGTAAATAAGTAAGTGATTTTTTTCAAAGAATCGAAACGTTCCACGAATAAATTAAGGTCTGATTCTTTGATATATATACGTACATCACTCACAATGGAATGACGAATTTCTTTAATCTCTTTTCCTAAAAATCCTGTTAGTGCTTGTTGCTCCACCACTTGCAAAAGGTGTCGATAATACGTTCCTCGAGAAGCTTTCAAAGCTTGCGGTGTATGCAACTGCATGAGACTCTTAATGAGTTTCATGATGGCAGTTTGCTTGAGTGGATAGCCTAATGCAATATTTACTTTGCATTTGATGTCAGGCAAATTGCGAATGACAGGCACAAGCAATGTGCTATCGGCTATTATTATGGCCGTTCTATCTGCTGTTTCAGCATCAATATCTTTTATGAGATCTCTAATGAGCAACGCTTGTGAATAGGGAGTGGTTGTTTCATAGACAGTTATATTCTTTGGTGAATCGACCATGTCTGTTCCTAAAAGAATATCTTGTTTTTTTGCATGGTGGCGGAGAAAATGTCCGGCCTCATGCATTTCATTATTGTAATAATATTGATCTCCGTCCCAACGACAAGTGCATTTTCTAGCCTCTTGCAGTTTGTCAATTATCTTTTGTTCTGCTTTTGAAAGATTCGAAAGTCCCACAAACCAGATGTCTTCAACCTCTGAAGGTATTTGCGAGGTGGGTTCTGATTTCGCAAGAAGATTAGTGAGTAAAGCGTAGCTGTATTTTTCTTTGTTCAATTGCGCTTCTCGAAATGCATTGTAGATTGTTCCAAGTTTGTTCCAGAATTCAAGATACAATTCTTGAGATTCGCTCAAACTAGTGCTATTGAAACTCCAATTTTCAATTTCTTTGATATCACGAAGATCCCGGTAAAGGGTTTGTGCGGATACCATTGATTGTTCGACATCGTTGAAATCACTTAGGGCCGTAGTTGCCCATTTGCTGAAGACATCAAATGTTTCGGCATTTTCAGCCATGATATTTTTGTAAACTTCGTAAAGCAGAAGGATAAGTTCTAATCTTGAAGTTGTGCTTTTGTTTGAGAGCAGCGAAATGAAATCCGGTAGTGTTAGGATTTTCGGGGCGAAGAATGACTTACCGAGTATCTTTGCCAAGTGCCTTCGAAGAAAGAGGCCGGCTCTTTTTCCAGGAACAACGATGATGACATTGCGCAAGTTGGATGGATGTTTCTCCACGAGTTGTTCGGCAATGGTCAATAAAAATGGTTTCATAAAGCAGCAAATAATACCAAATGGGCGAGTCTATTGAATTTCCACAGTTTCGAAAGTTAGCCAATAATAAGAATTATTATCGCATCGAGTCGAATGAAAAGTTCGAAGAGGTGCAGGTTATGGGAAAATATTGGTGGATATCTGGACTCACGGCTACAATTTACCCAGAGAAGCTATTAATTATGGACATGTTGGCTTGCGAAGATCAACGGTGGTCTGCCATTGAAAAAGAGGAATTTGAGGCGTTTCTGGCCAATTGTGAGGCTAATTTTGAGAGACGCACGGTGTGAACAATCAATTGTTCGATTTCTTGCCATGACTGAACTTGATTATCGTTCTATTTCTGCCAATTTTGAATCATGGCAATCCGTATTGAAGAGAATGTATCCTTGAAGATGTTCAACACGTTTGGAATAGACGTGCGCGCATCTCATTTTTCCGTTTTTTCGACTATCGAAGACATTCAGGAAATTTTAGAATCGAAAGTGTATTCAGATAATAATCCTCTGATTTTTGGCGGCGGAAGTAATGTTCTGCTGACAAAGGATATCGAAAGACCTGTGATGTTAAATCGAATGCAGGGTATTTCTTTGATTTCAGAAGATGAGAGTCATTACTATGTGAAAGCTTCAGCAGGCGAGGTTTGGCATCAATTTGTAATGCATTGTATTAAGAATGGTTATGCGGGAGTGGAAAACCTATCTCTTATCCCAGGGAGTGTAGGAGCAAGTCCTATGCAAAATATCGGAGCATATGGCGTGGAGATAAAAGATATTTTTCATTCGCTTGAAGCTTTTCATATTAAAGATAAATCAATAAGAGAATTTAACGCAACCGAATGTTCATTCGGTTATCGTGAAAGTGTTTTCAAACGCTCACAAAAGGATCAATGGATAATTATTTCAGTGACATTCAAGCTAAATAAACGGCCAATTTTCCACACGGAATATGGAGCTATTCAAGAAGAGTTGGACAAAATGATTCTTGAGAAAATGACGATTAAGGCGGTTAGTCAAGCTGTAATAAACATCCGATCAAGCAAACTACCTGACCCGAAGAAACTCGGGAATGCAGGTAGTTTTTTTAAGAATCCTGTTGTGCCAATGGATGTGGCGAAGTCTATAAAGGAAGCATATCCAAACGCACCTATTTATCCTATTGATGAGCACTCAGCAAAAGTTCCTGCAGGTTGGCTAATTGAACAATCTGGTTGGAAAGGAAAACAAGTAGGTAATTGTGGTGTGCATGATAAGCAAGCGCTGGTGCTAGTAAATTACGGCGGCGCCACCGGTCAAGAAATCTATGATCTAAGCTCGAATATTCTTTTTGATATCAAATCAAAGTTCAATATTGATTTGGAGAGGGAGGTGAACATCCTTTGATGGATGATGGATGATGGATGATGGATGATGGATGATGGATGATGGATGATGGATGATGGATGATGGATGATGGATGATGGATGAAATGAATTTTGGAAGATACGAAAAAGCCTGAAAAACTAAATTTTTCAGGCTTTTGCATTTTTTCCATTATCCATTATCCATTATCCATCATCCATGCCCGAAGGGCAGTTAGAATTTCGCGCACGGCATGATTCTAATTTTTTCTGCTTTTGTATTGTGTTTTCCTGCCCATTGATATGAGATCGTGAGTTCGTGTGAACCTGCACTGCTGGCAATATTTAAGCGTGAAATGGTAATGTCGTAGCTATATCCAAATTTGTATTTTCCTGCTTGAAATCCAAGAAGAACAGCAAGCGCGTCATGATTGATATAGCCATAAGTATTGCTTTTTGCAGGTAAACCACGATACCAAATTCCTAAAATAACTGGATTGAATTCATAGTACATACCGAAATCCAATTGATCAAATTCTGCTTGCTTTTGATAGTTAGCAGCGAGTACTACATAATGATCTAGCTTGGTAAGTGAATGTCCTTTGATGCGCAATCTCAATCCACCATGTGCAGAAAATTTCATCGGCAGCGGTGTATCGTTATAACCATATACAGATTCGTTCGGACGATTTAAGTGCATAGCTGAAACACCAAACCAGAATTTTGGTCCATAGGTTAATGCTCCTGCCGCGAAATCGAAATAAGATACAGGCTGCAAAACAGGTGCCTCCAAAGTCGCGGATGAATTGTCGCGAATCATTTGATCATAAAACGTCAACTTTGAAAAGTCGATTGCCTTAGATACCATCGACATTTCAAGTGATGGACGGAAGAACCAATTGCGCTTGATTTTAGCTTCGTACGCATATTGGAAACGAACGTTTGTTGTGCGTAGCGCACCTCGACCGGCACGATCGTGATTTACAATCAGTCCCATTCCACTCTTTATTGTAGGAAGATAGGTGTCGTATCCAAAATTGTATGCTTGAAATGCGCCTGGTATTGCTGACCATTGATTGCGTACCTGTGTCACTAATCGGTTTTGTACAGATGCACCCGCAAATGCTGGATTCATCTGAGTAGGCATCGCATAAAACTGAGTGAACTGCTGATCTTGTGCAGATGCAGTCAACGCTAGTATTGCCGTGCTGATGATTAAGTATAATTTTTTCATTGTTGTCAAGTTAGGTGTGGTCGTTCTATACTTTATCTGCACTTATTTAATCAGTAGTGTAACGTCGCCAGCCTGCTCGAAGCGTTGACCGTCGACAAATCTTGCGGTAACTTTCCAAACGTATACGTCTTGTTTGCAAAGCATTCCTCTGTAGTATCCATCCCAACCTTTATTGACGTCGTTGCTTTCGTAAAGCATCTCGCCCCATTTGTTGAAGATCTGAAGTTGGTATTCAGTTACTCCTGTGTTGATTGGGAAGAACACGTTGTTGTCATAACTATTAGGATTGTAGCTTCCTCCATTACCACCTGTTGGATCAGGAGTGAATGCATTTGGGAAATCTATCATTCCACCTTCTTTTGCATACACAGCATCATATAATGTCATTGTATCTGGACAGTTATACTCGTTGTTCGCTATTAAAGTTATAGAATAAATTCCTTCTTCTTGATAATAGTAGATTGGATTTATTTCATTGCTTACGTTGTCATCTCCAAAGTGCCATTCGTATGAATTTGCATTTTGAGAGAGGTTCAAACAGTAAACCGGTTGACTAGGAACACTCACTTCATTAGGTGTGATGGTGAATGCTGCACTTGCGTTAGGATAAACATGAATAATTTGTTCTTGTACCATCTGAGCTGCGGTTCCATCATAGCCAGTAACTGTTAACGTGACTGTGTATGTGCCAGGTGTGTAGTAAGTGTAAACAGGGTTCGTTGCATTAGCAAGTCCGCCGTCACCAAATTGCCATGTAGACATTGCAGCATATTCGCTTAGATTGTTAAACTGCACTGTAAGCGGAGCACAACCTTCAGCTGGCCCTGTAAAATCAACTACAGGAAGTGGAGGATTTATTACTACTACTTGATAAGCTGTATCACTGCAGTAACTGTTAGATCCAACAAGTCTAATGTTGTATTCACCCCAAGTTGAATATTGATAAGGAGCAGGGAATTCGGTATACAATTCTGTGCCATCTCCCATGCGCCATTCCCAGTTCAAATCTCCACCAATACTGATGTTGTTTAATGTCACTGTGGCATTCGGCCAAGTTTGTTCTTCAGGAGAAGCAACAAAATTAACTTGAGGTATTGGGAAAACTGAAACAAATGCATCTGCAGTGTCTACACAACCAAATTGATTTTGAACAACCAAAATAACATTGTATGTGGTGTCTGAATCGCTCCAGTTGAAGAAAGTGTGCAAAGGTTCAAATTCATTCGAAATGTCACCATCACCGAAATTCCAATAGTAAGACCAACCACCATCTGTGTTGTTGTCGAACTGAACACTTAGTGGTGAACAGCCTTGCGCATTGACTGTAAAGTCTGCATTCAGTTGTGGTGATACTTGCACAGTTACTTGATCGCTACTGTAACAACCATGCTCAGTATAAGCATTCAGAGTAACATTATACGTTTGAAGAACATCTCCAAAATTGTAGAATGTATGTGTGTGAAGTGTATCAGTAGTAGTCGATGTTTCACCAGTTCCATAAACCCATTGATACGAATCTGCACCAATAGAATTATTTTCAAAAATTGCACTTTGAGGATAACAACCAAATAGACTGTCCACATTCGCAAGAGCAAGAGGAGAATGGTAGATATACATATTCACGTTTGCAGTATCCACACATCCGTAGGTGCTTTGTGCGATAAGCTGAACAGGATATACAATGTCGGTAGTGTTGTCTGTTAGATATTGATGCGTTGGTGATGGCAACGATGAAAGTGCACCATCTCCAAATGACCATTCAAAAATTATAGCATTTTCACTTTGATTTACAAAGGATGCGTCGAAAGGTGCACATCCAATTGTATCTGTTGTGAACGCCGCAACTACTTGTGGATACAAGTTGAATTGTACACTCATTGTATCTGCACAACCGATTTGATTCATCGCTATTAATGCGATTTGATATGACTCGATGTTATTTCCTGGAGCACTGAATACGTGAGTGTGCTCGAAGTTTCCATTGGTAGAAGATGTACCATCACCATACGTCCAATAGTAACTTGTAGCAAGCATTGAATTGTTATTTATCATAACTGGGGCAGGTTCACATGCTGCGCCTTCATTGATATTAAAGTCTGCAATTGGAGATGGATAAATCGAGATGTTAGCTGTTGTAGTATCAGTGCATCCATAACTTGAGAAAGCAATTAATGTAACTGAATAGTCGACTGAGCTTGGAGTTCCATTAGTGTAATAAACACTAGGTATAATATCAGTTGATTGAATGCCATTTCCAAAATCCCAAGTGAAGCTATTTGCATTTAAACTATTGTTGTCAAATTGCACGGTTAATGGTGCGCAAACTTGAGCAGGATTGGTAAATGCAGCAACTACTTCTGGGAACACAACAACAGGCAATGTATATGTGTCAACGCAGCCATCGGCACTTGAAACGGTTAGAAGAACATCATAGGTAATAGCAGTGTTTCCGTTGTTTACAAAAACATGTGTATGTGTTGTATCTGAGTTTTGAGAAGTGAATCCATCATCATAATCCCAATCGAATTGGAAACCATTAATGGAAAGGTTTGTCATGTCAATAGAAAGAGGACTGCATCCACTGGCAATATCTAGATTGAATTGTGCAATCGGACCAGGATTGATAGTTATAACGCTGGTTGATGTGTCAACACATCCAAAAGCGGAAGTTGCTATGAGGTTTACTTCGTATTGAATTGGAGAAACAGTAGTGTTATTGAAGGTGTGAGTTGGAATTGGCAAACTAGATGTTTGACCATCACCAAAGTTCCAGAAATATGTTTGTGCACCTGGGATATATGGCATTGTAACATTCAGAGGCGCGCATCCTTGAACATCACTCAAGTCAAATTCAAACTCAGGAAGTGGATATACAATTATCGGGTGCGATACAGTGTCGTTACATCCATTTACTGAATATGCATATAGAGTTACATTATATGTTTGAATGAAACCGGTTTGGTTGTCAAACAAATGTGCTGGTTCGAAAATGTCACTTGTAGTTCCATCACCGAAATCCCAATGATATGATCCAGCATTCAAAGATGTATTGTCAAATTGAATTTGGAAAGGGGCACAGCCAGGAGGCGTGTTGTTATCATTGAATGCCGCTAAAGCGCCAGCATAAACTGTTACATAAATCGTATCAGTGCTTCCGCATCCGAAAGCGTTGTAAGCAGTGCATGTGATTACGTATGTGCTGTCTGAGTTAGTAAAGTTGAAATATTCAGTGCTAGGTTCAGCCGCAGTTGAAGTTTGTCCGTTTCCAAAATTCCAAATAAAGCTTGCAGCATTTTGAGTTGTATTGGTGAATGATACACTCAAAGGTGAACAACCTGAGAATACACTTTGACCAATTTCAACAATTGGACGAGGCTCAACAGATACTGTGCTTTGAATTGTATCAGAACAATTTGCTGTTTCTACAATAAGAGTTACATCAAAAGTGCCGTTACCAATGTATTCATGATCTGGATTTTGTTCGCTAGAAAAGAATCCATCTCCAAAGTCCCATGTGTAACCTGTTATTGGTTCGCTTGGAAATGTGGTAGAAGCTGAAGAGAATGTTGCAATTTCTCCTTCACACAAATTGGAAACCGCTATGCCTGCCACTGGTGATGGATGCACATATATTGTTTCAGTATCGGTTCGTGAGCAACCGTTAGTATTTGTTACAGTTAATGATACATTATGCGAACC
>JBIIBU010000284.1:0-2943 GCA_044239235.1 Flavobacteriales bacterium | reverse complement strand
GTGGAGTTTGTCCACTATATGTAGAAGGCGGAACATCAAAAGTCCATTCCCATTCTACAACACCTGCGCTAGTATTAGCGGTGTAATTGACGTCGAATTCATCGCAACCAGACATTGGGTCGGCTACTATCGCCACAGTAGGACGTGGTAATACTACGATTTGTAAGGTCTCTATGTCGCTGCAACCTGCTGTTGCGCCTTGAACGGAAACACGTGTACTTACAGTGAATGTTCCTGCTTGATTGAATACGTAAGTAATGTTGCCACTGCCAGTATTAATCCAGTTGTTGTTAGTTCCAAAATTCCATGACCAAGTATTTCCGCCTGTAGATTGCTGGTAGAATGTTACAGATTCACCTTGACAAATAGTGTCTCTATTCGCTGATAATCCTGCGATTGGAGGAGGAACGATTTCGATTGTAATTGAAGTTGGAGCAATACCGCAAAAATTACTATCTAACAATTGAACAGTATATGTTCCAACACCCGGATAATGCATTGTGTGCGGGAATGTTGGTGGCCATGGTGTCCAGTCAATAATCGAATCGTGACCTAAATTCCAGTAGTCACCAAAGTTCCAATATTCATAACGCTGATAAATATTTCCTTGAAAGAAACAATTGCGTTCTGTTGTATTTGTGAATGTAACAGTAGTATCGGGATAGCATAGTAATGTTGCAGACGCACTAATTCCTGGATCATCAAGGTCCCAGATTCGAATTGGATTGAAAGTAGCCGTCGAAAGTCCGCCTTGTATAGTGCTGCAATAGTTCTCAGCCGTCAGAGTAACCACCGTTTCACAATCTACTGTTCCGACTTCATAGGTATGTTGAATGGTTTGGTTCCAGTTGGTATAATCAAAAGTTAATTGAGGAGAACCATCTCCAAAATCCCAAACGAAAACCGTGTTCTCAGAAACGTTAGTAGATGAATTGATGAATTCCATCATTTGAGGTGCACAAGCTTGTGTCAATCCTCCTACTGGAATTTGAATCGAGGCGCTTGAAGCTTCTTCCATCACCACAACTCCTGTGATAACGCAACCTGAGGATATTTCAGAAATGGTAACCACAAATGTGTCCACGACTGAAGTGTACAAGTGGTTAATGGCTGTTGGACTTGTCCAAGAAGCACCGGAAGTCACAGGAGTACCATCTCCCCAATCCACGGTATATGCTCCCCAGTTGTCTGGCGACTGCAGATTGAAGCTGTAGTCATCACCAGTGCAAGAATACCAATATGGCGCACTGCTTGGGAATCCGTTGAAATTGAAGACAGTTGGGCATTGTGCCGATCCAATTTGTTGAATCAGGACAACGAGTGCTGCTGTGAAAATAGCTCTGAAATTGTAAAGAGTATTCATCATATCCGATTCTTACGAAGGCAAGCCTTCTAAGGTTTTCAGATATTGAGTTTTTAGACGAATTTATCTATGAGGGGGATGAATAGAGCTCTGAAGGGGATGAATTTTAACTTCCAATTTGCTTCTTGATTCTTTCTGTCATCTCAGCAACAGCAGGGCATACAAGTGTATTTCGGTATGTTAAATCCATAATTTGAGTCATGTTCTTGCGATCCGTGTGAGGGTACTCTCGGCAAGCCCGAGGTCGAACCTCATAAATCTTGCAGTAATTGTCAGAATCAAGAAAAAGACAAGGTGAGCTATTCAAAACCCAATCTCCATCTTCATCGATGTGAAGATTTTTTTCGGTGAATTCAGAAGGTCTAATTCCGAGGTGATTCGCAATTCTATCGATATCTACATTTCGAAATATTGGACTAGTTGTTTTGCAGCAATTGGCACATTTGAGACAATCAACTTCTTCAAATAATTCTTCGTGCTTAGTGTGAAATAAATTGTCTAGATCCTTCCGGCGAGCAAGAGTTTGAAAGAATTTCTTATTCTCTTTTCGAAGGCTTTTTCCTTTGTCTAAAAACTTTTTTAACTGCTCATCCATTGCGCAAATGTATCAATGGGGATTTGAAAAAGCAGGGTCATTGATAAATGATGTATCTGTTAAACATTTTAGAAATGCTATAAGATCGCTTTTCTTTTGCGCAGAAAGTCCTAAGCCGCCAGAGCTATATTTCATGAATGCATCTATAGTTGATGATGGTGTTCCTCCGGTGTCGTAGTGATCTATAACTTCCTCTAATGTCACAAATCGACCATCGTGCATATATGGTGAGGTTAGCTCGATGTTTCTCAAGGTTGGAGTTTTAAATCGACCACTGTCAAGGGGATTTCCCGTAACAAGGAAGCGACCTGCATCATTTTCGAAAGTGGCGTCTAAACCGTTGTTGTGAAATAAATAATCTGTCATTTGCATCGCGCCAAATCCATGACAATGAAAGCAATCAGCTCCACCTTGGAATGTAGGATTGACATCAGGATCTCCTCCCTCTGTAATGAACAAAGTGAATCCGCGTTGCTCTTCTTCTGTGAAAATGTATTGTCCAATACGTTGAAGGTCGAACTTAGAATTAGAACTAACCATTATTCTTAAAAATGAAGCCATTGCTTTTGCCGCTCTCTCTTTGGTTATGTCCTCACTTCCAAATGCTGCTTTGAATTTTGACGGATAAATTGGGTCGGCGCGAAGCTCCGCTAGCGCATTTTCCCAGGATTCATTCATCTCAATGGGGTTTTCTACGGGCTCCAATATTTGTTGTTCTAATGTTGCTGCCCGCCCATCCCAAAAAAATGTGGTAGACCACCCCATATTTACAAGCGGCATAGCTTGGCGGTTTCCGATTGCGCCTGTGATGCCTACTGAAAATTGATTTGGATCGCTAAAACCATGTTCTGGTAAATGGCAGGATCCACAAGACTGCGTATTATCGCCACTCAATTTAGTTTCCCAGAATAAATGGCGGCCTAGATCTATTGATTCATAAGTGAGCGGATTGTCGGTAGGGACATCCATGGGGGGGAAGAAGGGG
>JBIIBU010000025.1:0-14191 GCA_044239235.1 Flavobacteriales bacterium | reverse complement strand
CTATCAAAAAACACAGAACCTGGAAGGGTTGTGATGGTTTGCTTTCCTGCATTAATGTAATCTGCATCTTCCTCTCCAGCCAACGGAAATGGGCCCATTCCAAGCAATCCATTTTCTGATTGCAATACCACATCAATTCCTTCAGGAATGAAGTTGGCAACCAGTGTAGGAATGCCAATTCCCAAATTCACATACATTCCATCTTGCACTTCACGAGCAATTCGTTTCGCAATTCCATTCTTATCTAAAGCCATAATTCTTTCGTTCTAATTAATTAACTGCGCACGGTTCTTTGCTCAATGCGTTTCTCATAACTCTTACCTTGGAAAATACGATGCACGTAGATTCCTGGAGTGTGAATCATATTTGGATCAAGCTCTCCTGGTTCAACCAATTCTTCTACTTCAGCAATAGTAATCTTTCCTGCCATGGCCATCATAGGATTGAAATTGCGGGCCGTGGCACGGAATACTAGGTTACCCATGGTATCGCCTTTCCATGCTTTCACTATCGCGAAATCAGCGTCAAACGCCATTTCCATCAAATAATCTTTGCCATTGAAATTGCGAACTTCCTTCCCTTCTGCCACTTCTGTTCCCACACCCGCTGGAGTAAACACCGCGGGCATACCATAGCCTGCCGCCATACAACGCGTTGCAAGTGTTCCTTGAGGAACTAACTCCACTTCCAATTCGCCACTCAACATTTGTCGCTCGAATTCTGCATTCTCGCCAACATAACTGCTAATCATTTTCTTTACTTGTTTGCCCTGAAGCAACAAGCCCAAACCGAAATCATCCACACCCGCATTATTTGAAATGCATGTCAAATTCTTAACACCCATCTTCACCAATTGCGCAATGCTATTCTCCGGAATGCCGCAGAGACCAAAGCCTCCAACCATCAATGTCATTCCATCTTTTATGTCAGCACAAGCCTCCTCAGCCCCCGACACAACCTTATATATCGCCATAAAATTTATTTTTCTAATTACTTAATCGTATCGCTCACAATCCGTCCATCATCCCCACCAATACCTTCTTCTGTTTCGATAATTGGTCCAACTATCGGAGCACCACTATCATCGAAATTCATCATCGATCCCATATCAGTAGCAAGATTGTATCCCGCGCCTGACAAGCTCTTCGCAAATCCCTCAGGCATTGTAAAATCTCCTTTGGAAATTTTCAATTCAGGATCTGCATAGACTTTTTTCATGAAATAACCATAGATAGGAAGTCCTGTATTTGCACCTTGTCCAAGAGCGGTAGAAGCAAAACGAACTGTTGGATCTTGCGCTCCAACCCAAACTCCTGTCACCAAATCAGGTGTCAATCCCATAAACCAACCGTCGGTATTGTTCTGCGTTGTACCAGTTTTACCAGCCGTTGGATAAGGAATATTTCCATAAGGCTTTCCGCTTCTCAAACGAACACCTGTTCCGCTTCCGCATGATCCGTCGACAACGGCTTTCATCATGGTCAACATTTCGTATGAAATATTTGGATCTAATGCCTGGTCAATTACTGGATCACTTTCATAAATCACGCTACCATTTTTATCTTCTATGCGAAGGATAAATGTTGGCTCAATATAAACTCCTTGATTCGCGAATGTTGCTGTAGCACCTACCATTTCAAATAGAGGTAACTCGGCAACACCGAGAGATAGCGATGGAACTCTTGGGAGGGCCGTCTTTATTCCCATCTTCTTCGCCAAGTGAATAACATTGTCTACACCATATTGCTCAATCAAACGAGCGCTCACTGTATTCACCGAATTCGCAAGAGCACAACGCATGGTGTAATCACCATAACCGCCTCCACTATTTTGTGGACACCAATTGCCGATACATATAGGTGCTGCGCTTACCATATCCGTTGCGCGTTTACCCATTCTCACAGCTGTTGCATAAACAAGAGGCTTGAATGTAGAACCAACTTGACGACGTGATTGATATACGTTATCGAATTTGAAATATTTAAAATCAATTCCACCAACCCACGCTTTCACATGACCTGTGGAAGGTTCAACAGACATCAAACTTGCATGTAAAATTTGCTTGTGATATTTGATACTATCAAGTGGTGAAAGCAATGTGTCTTTATAACCACCGTGCTTATAGACCTTCATTTTCACAGGTGTGTTGAACACTTCTGTAATTCCTTTTTCATCCAGCTCAAGCCATTCTTCGCCGCATCCTCCCTTGTCTTCTTCACATTGATAATACGATTTGCCATCTCTTCTAATGGTGGATATATAAGCTTTCGGACGCTTACATTCTGGACATTGTTTTCCCGAAAGAATTTTATGGCGATCACTTCCTTCGATGGATTCTTTCATAATGCGATCACGATCCTTGTCTGCGATACCATTGAAGAATGGATAATTCTCTTTCTTTCTTCGATTTACATCTTTTGAAAACGCAGGCTGAAGTTCTTTGCTCAAATGCTCTTCAACCGCCCATTCTGCGTGCTCTTGCATTCGAGAATCTATTGTAGTATAAATCTTCAAACCATCGCTGTACAAATTATATCCAGTGCCATCTGCCTTCTTCAATTTCAATTCACCGTCATCTCCTTTCGCAGTTAAAATCTCATCGATTTTGCCGCGTAATACTTCTCTAAAATAAGGAGCTGGACCTTCATCATGACTAACACGCTGGAAGTCGATTCCTCGTGGCTTTGCGCGATATGTTTCATACTGCGCCTCATCCAAAAAACCATACTTCACCATTTGATTCAAAACTACTTCACGTCTTTTCAAACAAAGCGTTGTATCCTTTTTCATTGGATTCCAACGAGAAGGATTTTGAAGCATACCTACGAGCATAGCAGATTGGTCTATCGTCAATGAATCTGGAATAGTATTGAAATAAACATGAGCCGCTGATTTCACGCCCACCGCCTGATACAAGAAATCCACCTGATTCAAATACAAAGCAATAATTTCATCTTTGGTGTATGTTCTTTCAATACGTGCAGCGATAATCATCTCACGAATCTTTTGCCAAACACGTTTGAAGATTGAAACGTTTTCGTACTCTTTTGTGAATTGTAATTTTGCTAACTGCTGCGTAATTGTACTCGCACCGCCGTCGCTACCCAACTTCACTACCGCACGCGTCAAACCACGGAAGTCAATTCCAGAGTGCTCTCTGAAACGAGCATCCTCGGTAGAAATAAGTGCATTGACTAAATGAGGTGGAATATTTTCAAACCGAACATCCGATCGGTTTTCTTTGTAATAAGAACCAAGAATTTTTCCATCTGAGGAAATAATCTCTGTTGCCAAATTAATTTTTGGATTCGCCAATGCCTCGACATTTGGCATTCCGCTGAAGAATGCCGTTAGCATCAATAAAGTGATAAGCATCAAAGGAGAAAGTCCTATGATCCATAACCATTTCTTGTAATTGGGTTTGCCTGATTTAGCTGCGCTCATAATTGGTCAACGGATTGGTGCACAAATTTATTCCGCTTGCAGCAATTATGGTCGTTTTCAGAAGTTTTCTTGAACATCGCCCGGTTTATCCGCAGCTCGGAAATAATCAAAGACCAATTTAGCCATTTTCTTGTTCACCACCTCCCCAAGTTGCTCAAGACTAGCTTCTTTCACTTTTTTTACCGTTTTAAAATGGAAAATAAGTTGCTGCGTAGTTCGAAAACCAACCCCTGGAATCTCGGTGATTTCTGACCTCAACGCATCTTTGCTGCGTCGATCGCGGTGGTGCGAAAGTCCAAATCTATGGGCCTCATCGCGCAATTGCTGAATCAATTTCAAGGATTCGGAACGCTTATCCAAATAAATTGGCAAACTATCTCCCGGAAAATATATCTCTTCCAAACGCTTAGCAATGCCGATTATAGCAATCTTGCCACGCAATCCTACTTTCTCCAGGCTCTCCAAGGCGGCTCCTAACTGGCCCCTACCACCATCTATGATAATCAATTGCGGCAAACTTTCTCCTTCCGTCACCAATCGATGGTAACGGCGATAAACCGCTTCCTTCATCGTGTCAAAGTCATTCGGTCCCTCAACGGTCTTCACGTTGAACTTCCGATAATCTCCCTTGCTCGGCTTAGCATTTTTGAAAACAACACAAGCACTCACCGGATTGGTTCCCTGAATATTCGAGTTGTCGAAACACTCAATGTGAACAGGCAATTCCTTCAAATGCAAATCTGCCTTGAGCGTCTCCATGATTCGATTGACGTGCCTTTCCGGATCCACTATCTCTTGTTGCTTATGCACATCAAGCATATAACCGTTGCTATTTCTTTGAGAAAGTTCAACTAATTTTTTCTTATCTCCGCGAATTGGCAATGAGATTTCTACGCCTGGGATTTCCAATTCCAGTGGAATCTGAACACAGATTTCTTTCGCATTACTCTGCAGCCTCTCTCGAATATCTATGATAGCAAATTCAAGTAATTCGCGATCACTCTCATCCATCTTCTTCTTGATCTCTGCTGTATATCCTTGAACAATTACACCATTCATTATCTTAATGAAATTCACAAATCCACTATTTGCATCACTCGCAATGGTGAATACATCCACATTGTGAATGCTCGGGTTTACAATCGTAGATCTTGCTTGGAAACTCTCTAATGTTTCTATTTTTTCTTTTAATAATTGCGCTTCTTCAAATCGATAATCAGCGGCACTTTGACTCATCAATGTGCGCAGTTCACGAATTGCCTCACCATAATTTCCCTTAATAATCTTGCGAATATTTTCAACGCTCTCCTCATAATTTGCAAGCGATTGTTTGCCCTCACAAGGCCCCATGCAATTGCCCAAATGATATTCTAAACACACTTTAAATTTTCCCGCTTCAATATTTTCTTTGGTCAAAGAAAGCGAACAACTTCTAATAGGATAAAGTCTTCTTACCAAGTCCAAAACAGCATGCATCACTTTCACAGAAGCATACGGACCGTGGTATTCAGATCCATCTTTGATGACCTGACGTGTTGCGAAAATTCTTGGAAAGGGTTCTTTTTTTATGACAATGCTCGGATACGTTTTGTCATCCTTAAGCAAAATATTATAGCGTGGCTTGTGCTTCTTGATGAGCGAGTTCTCGAGTAGTAATGCATCCATCTCACTCTCGACAACGATGTATTTTATATCGACGATCTTGCGAACGAGAACAGCAGTCTTGGTTCCTTGATGTTGACCAGTAAAATAACTGCTAACTCTATTCTTTAGAATCTTTGCTTTTCCGATATAAATAATATTCCCATCCACATCAAAATACTGATACACGCCAGGCTTTTGGGGCAAGGCACTCAGAATAGATTGAATGTGTAATTTGGAATCCATAAATCAAAAATAAGTAGAAGCTGCCTTAACGAACGCTTTTATAAAAGCGTGAGGCTTCTTCTATGCACTTTTCGATTGGGGTAAATTCGAAATCAATGGCTGATTTCACTTTATCAGAAGAATAATAAAAACGCAATGAAGCATTCATTACCGTTTCCCTTGTTACCAAAGCTTTCTTTCCTGTGAATTTTTCTTTAAGCCACTCGGCAATGCGCGCCACTTGAAGCATCCACGGCTTTGCTTCTTTCGTGGGAATCGGTTTTCCAATACCCCGAGAAATATTTTGAAACAAATCTTTCATGCTACCATTCTCGGCTACTACAATATAACCTTCGTTGGCAATAGAACTGTTCATGAGTTGCACCATAACAGAAGCAACATCTGTAGCACCTACAAAACCAGTTCCTCCAGGAGGATAATAACTAAAACCTTCGTCTAGTTTTGAAAAGACACTTGCGCTGCTTCGTGAGAAATCTCCAGGTCCGATGATAAAACCGGGATTGATAATTACCACATTCAACCTTTCCTGACTTCCTCGCCAAACCTCCATTTCAGAAAGATGCTTGGTGATACCATAATGCGTGTTCTCTTTTGAATCTACCCATTCACCCTCTTCTGTAATTGGATTGGATTTGAATCGATTCAAGGCGGCAATTGAACTAACATGAGCAAACTTCTTCACACCAGATTCCATCGCAGCATTTACCACATTGGCAGTCCCCTCCACATTTATAGCGTACATCTCTTTGCGGTCGCTTTTATGATAAGAAACTACCGCAGCCGTATGATATACTTTCTCAATACCCTCCATCGCCACAAGCAAAGCAGGAATGTCTAATACATCAGCTTCTACCCATTCAATACGATCATACAAATGAGCAGAATTGTAAAAAGTAAAAACATCTTGTACAACTTTTCTATTGCTATTAGCTCGCACCATTCCGCGCACATTCTCGTTCGACTCGAGTAATCGAATCATAACATGAATGCCCAAAAGGCCCGTGGATCCTGTGACTAAATTCACTTCGTAACAGGTTTAGGACGATTGAATCGTGTGGTATCTGCAGCTATTTCCAGAGGGATGCGCTCTAGTCGAGCTAGCACGCTATCTTCTATTTCAGACATTAACTCAGTATCCACAGAATATGCAATAAAATTATCTTTGAAAACTTCACGTGTGGTGCCGTGCTTTTGAAACACCTGATCGTAATAGGTATTCAACATTCCCGAAGCGGAATCTATTCTTTGATATTTCACAGAATATGCACCTTCTAAAATTCTGGCATCAACAAGTAAATTGATAAATGCTTCTTTCTCCATGGTTGGCTTGGCAACAGTTGTGTGTGCATTTTGATCAACGCAACCAGCAGCAAAAATGCTAACGGCCAGAAATAGTGAGTAGAGTGCTTTTATCATTATCTATTAAATGCGAGACGCTCGCCTTTTTTAGTTTCATCCCATACTCCATCGTTATAAACGGCATGGCCATTTACAAATGTGGTTTTTATTTTAGAACTAAAACTATGTCCCTCAAACGGCGACCAACCGCACTTATATGCAATATTTGACTTATCTACTGCCCAACTGCACGCTGGATCTATCAATACCATATCTGCAAAATATCCCTCTCTAATATACCCCCTTCTATCAATCGCAAACATGTCTGCTACATTATGCGACATAAGCTGCACCATTCTTTCTTTGGTCAAAACTCCTTGCTTCACAAGATCTAACATAGCCACCACAGAATGTTGAATGAGTGGTCCGCCAGACGGTGCTTTCGCGTATTTCTGTTCTTTCTCCTCAATAGTGTGCGGTGCATGATCCGTGGCAATCACATCTATTTTACCATTATTCAATGCCTCCCGAATGAACGTTCGGTCAGTTTCTGTTTTTACGGCAGGATTCCATTTAATGTAGTTTCCCTTTGTTTTATAATCAGCGTCTGTAAACCACAAGTGATGAATACACGCTTCTGCAGTAATTCGCTTTTCAGATAATGGTTTATCACCATCAAACAGTTCCAATTCCTTGGCTGTACTGATATGAAGAATATGAAGTCTTGTATTATGTTTTTTAGCCAATTCTACAGCAAAAGATGAAGAAGCATAGCAAGCCTCAGCACTTCGAATCTGACCATGAAGCTCTACTGGAATATCCTCTCCATACTTCTCTGTCATTGCTATCATGTTCTCCTTAATCATCCAATCTACCTCACAATGCAATGCAATCAACATTTTCACTTGACTGAAAATATTATTCAAGGTCTCGGGATTATCGACAAGCATATTTCCTGTCGAAGAACCCATAAAGATTTTTACACCACAAACAGTCTTTGGATTCACTTTCAAAAGTTCGCTCAAATTGTCATTGGTCGTTCCCATAAAAAAGGAATAATTAGCCAATGATACTTGTTGTGCTCTTGAATATTTCTCTTCTAATAATTCAATGGTTGTGGCTGCAGGAACCGTATTCGGCATTTCCATAAAAGAAGTCACACCGCCAGCAACGGCAGCTCTAGCTTCAGTATAGATCTCACCTTTGTGCGTGAGGCCTGGCTCTCTGAAATGCACTTGATCATCAATGGCACCTGGGATTAACAATAATCCTGAAGCCTCAATTTCTTGATCAGCTTTGTCTGAAATTTCTCCCGGACCAGTGATTCTCGATATCAACTCACCGTCTATCCAGACATCCGCTAGTCGGGTGACCCCTTCATTTACTAACGATGCATTTCGGATACATATAGACATATTACTCTATTTAGAATTGCTAAATCTCATCTTCAATACTCCAACGATAGCCTCATTGAAAATACCCATACTCATCTTGCTAGTGCCCAAAACTCGGTCAGCAAAGCGAATTGGCACCTCAACAATTTTAAATCCGTTGCGACGCGCTTTGTATTTCATCTCAGTTTGAAATGCGTAACCAATAAACTTGATATTATCGAGGTTGATTTTTTCTAGAACGCGTCTTTTGTAGCATACAAAGCCAGCTGTTGAATCCCTTACACCAAGCCATAAAACAGTATTCACATAAATACTCGCTCCAAAAGAGATCAACAATCGATGCCACGGCCAGTTCTCTACACCTCCACCCTTAACATATCTTGAACCCACCGACACATCACCACCTTGGTCTTTGCAACCAGCGTATAGACGCACCAAATCATCTGGATTGTGAGAGAAATCGCAGTCCATCTCAAAAACATACTCATAAGTTCTTGCAAGCGCCCATTTGAATCCCGCTATATAAGCTGTGCCCAAACCTAATTTACCAGCACGCTCCATGATAAAAAGACGACCCTCAAATTCTTTTTGAAGTTCTTTTACAATAGCAGCTGTACCATCAGGAGAACCGTCATCCACTATTAATAAATGGAAATCTTTAGGTAATGAAAACACCTTACGCACCATGCGTTCGATATTTTCCTTCTCGTTGTAAGTGGGTATGATAACTAAACTGTCGCTCACGAATCTTTGAGTTTAAGCGCCAAAGATAAGAAGCACAGTGTAGTGAATTAACAAATGATGTTAAGCCTTGTCAGAAAATTCCAATTCTTGAATAAAAGCCTCGACTTTTTCAACCATATCCTTGGAACCAATAAACAAGGGGACTCGCTGATGGAGGTCTCTAGGCTGGATGTCCATTATGCGACCAATGCCGTCGGAGGCCTTACCACCCGCTTGTTCTACGATAAAAGCTAATGGATTAGCTTCATACATCAAGCGTAATTTTCCCTCGGGTGCATTTTGAGTTCCTGGGTAGATATAAATCCCGCCTTTAATTAAATTTCTATGAAAATCAGCCACTAAAGAGCCAATGTAACGTGCAGTATAAGGACGTGATGTCGTTTCATCCGTCTGTTTTAACCAATTAATATAGGCTTGCACACCAGGACTGCATGTGAAGAGGTTTCCCTCATTGATGCTATATATCTTTCCGTCATCTGGAATTTTCATATTCGGATGCGACAAACAGAATTCCCCAATGCTAGGATCGAGGGTAAAACCATTCACGCCGTGACCTGTAGTATAAACCAACATAGTGCTCGATCCGTAGATCACATATCCAGCAGCTACTTGCTCAAAACCTTTCTGTAAAAAGTCATTGACATTTGCAAGATCTCCCACGCTAGAATTTCTTCTGAAAATAGAGAAGATAGTGCCGATACTAACGTTTACATCAATATTTGAAGACCCGTCCAAAGGATCGAAAAGCATTACATATTTGGCTTTTTTATTTACTTCAGAATCGAAAGCAAAGTATTTTTCGTTTTCCTCACTAGCAGCTCCGCAAATTTGACCACCCCAGCGCACCGCATTTAGCATGGCATGATCTGCAAAGACATCAAGCTTCATTTGGCTCTCACCTTGGATATTGGTCGTTCCAACAGCACCAAGAATATCTTGCAATCCCGCCTTGTTTACTTTGTGATTAATAATTTTTGACGCAATACCAATATCAGCTAAAAGTCGCGTCAAATCTCCAGAAGCATAAGGAAAATCATCCTGACGCTCCATTATAAATTCACTCAGTGTTACGATACTCATGGGGCAAAACTAATCAAATCTTGCGGAAAGAAGTGGAAACAAATGCACACAAATGCACTCAAGTGGAAACAAGTGAACACAAGTGTACCCAAATGGAAACAAATGAAAACCACTTTAATGAATTTTAATCATTTGTGTTCTCTTGGGTGCATTTGTTTTCACTTGGGTCCACTATATTCTTGGGTTCATTTGGTTACACTAGGGTGCACTTTTCTATTTGGGTTCACTTGAGTGCATTTGGCTTCACTTGGGTGCACTTTTCTATTTGGGTTCTCTTGGGTGCATTTGGTTACACTTGGGTGCACTTTATACATTTTCCAGAATAAACTCGTATAATTATGTCAAGTTATGGCTCAAGGAGGGTTCTAACTTTGAAATAAAAATGTTTCTAACCAAAGAATTAAAACCTGAATTCAAAAGCGTTTTGGAAGAAAAAAGCTTTAAGTACGCAATGCTCGCTCTAAAAATAAAAAGGACTTTAAATGCGCAGCGAGAATATCATCTAGGAGATCAATTTTACAGAAGCGCAACTAGTGTGGGCGCCAATATAGCTGAGGCGGGATACGCCTCTTCGAGAGCGGATTTCATCAATAAATTGAAAATTGCTTCAAAAGAGCTAAACGAATCAATTTTTTGGCTCCAATTGTTCCGTGAATCAAATTTTCAAATGCCCTTTGATGAAATTCTCCATCTGAGCTTGGATATTCGAAGAATTATGAATAAAAGCATTCAAACGGCCACTGAAAACAACAAAAAGTGAACACAAATAATAGAAGTGAACACAAATAATAAAAGTGAACACAAATGCACCCAAGTGGAAACAAGTGTACCCAAATGAACACAAATGGAAACAAACAAAAAACACTTTAATGCATTTTATTCATTCGGGTGCACTTGGGTGCATTCGGTTACACTTGGGTGCACTTTTCTATTTGGGTGCACTTGGGTGCATTCGGTTACACTTGGGTGCACTTTTCTATTTGGGTGCATTTGGTTGCACTTGGGTGCACTTTTCTATTCGGGTTCACTTGAGTGCATTTGTTTTCACTTGGGTGCACTAAATTCTTGGGTGCACTAACCCCCCCCGTTACACCACGATATTCACAATACGTTTAGGAACTACAATTATTTTTTTGGGCGACTTTCCTTCAAGATATTGAGCTGCTTTTTCGTGGGCTAATGCCGCTTTCTCTACTTCTGCTGCAGGCATATCGATTGGCAAGGAAATGAAGTACCTCGTTTTTCCATTAAAAGAAACTGGATAATCAAAATTATCGTCCTGCAAATGCTTTTCATCGAAAGCAGGCCAAGCCGCATCATTGATACTTGTCGAGTGACCCAACTTCTCCCATAACTCCTCAGCTAGGTGAGGTGCATAAGGTGCGACCAATATCACTAGTGGCTCAAGAATCGAACGCTTGTTGCATTTCTGCTCAGTCAATTCATTCACTCCAATCATACATGTACTAACAACAGTATTCCAAGAAAAACGCTGAAGATCTTCGCCCACTTTTTTAATGGTTTTGTGAAGTGTCTTCAATTCCTCTTTCGTTGGCTCTGCATCAATAGCATTAAACTGATTTTCTTGTCCATGATACAATCTCCACATCTTGCGCAAGAAATTGTGAACGCCGTTGATCCCTTTCGTATCCCAAGGCTTGCTTTGCTCCACAGGACCGAGGAACATTTCATAACAACGCAATGTATCCGCTCCAAACTTCTCAACGAGTTCGTCTGGTGTCTGAACATTGTATTTTGATTTCGACATTTTCTCTACTTCAGAACCGCAGATATACTTGCCTTCTGCATTCAAAATGAACTCAGCGTTGGCATATTCTGGAAGCCATTTCTTGAATGCTTCAACATCTAAAACATCATTATCTACAATACTGATATCTGCATACAATGCTTGCGTTTCATATTGTGATTTCAAATCACCAGAAACAAATTTATTCGTGTCTTTTATTCGATAAACAAAACTACTTCTACCAAGAATCATCCCTTGGTTGATCATCTTTTTGAACGGCTCATCAAATGGAATATACCCATGATCGCAAAGGACTTTTGTCCAAAAACGCGAGTATAATAAGTGACCTGTTGCGTGCTCTGCACCGCCCATATAAAGATCTACTTGGCCCCAATAATCTACCTTATCTCGTGCAGCAAATTCTTCCGAATTATTGGCATCCATATAACGCAAGAAATACCAAGAACTACCCGCCCAACCAGGCATGGTGTTGAATTCGTAGCGCTGACCATTGTACATCCAATCCTGCGCTCTAGCCAAAGGAGGCTCACCGCTTTCCGTAGGCAAGTATTTATCTACATCTGGCAAAACAACAGGCATTTCATTATCAGAAATTACTGCTGGTAATTCACCTTTATAGTAAACTGGGAAAGGTTCACCCCAGTAACGTTGACGACTGAAAACAGCGTCGCGCATTCTGTAGTTGATTTTACCTTTTCCAAAATCACCTTTCTCGATTTCCGCGATCACAGCCTTAGTTGCAGCTTTATAACTCATTCCATTCAAGTATGAAGAACTCGCCAAAACCGCTTCCTTGCTCGCTTCAGCTTTCTCACTAATATCCACCCCATCGAAAATATTCGGAATAGGTAAATCAAATTTCTTCGCGAAATCATAGTCGCGCTGATCACCTGCTGGAACAGCCATTACAGCGCCAGTCCCATATCCTACTAGAACATACTCACCAATCCACACAGGAATTTTATCTCCTGTAAATGGATGTATCGCATACGCTCCTGTGAATTGACCACTCACATTTTTCACATCACTTTGACGATCGCGTTCTGTTTTCAATTTCGCAGATGCGATATAATTCTCAACTCCCGCGCGTTGTTCGTCAGTTGTAATCTTCAACACCAAATCATGCTCTGGGGCAAGCGTCAAAAACGAAACACCGAAAATGGTGTCAGGACGCGTCGTAAAAACTTCTATTTCTTCATCATGTCCCTCCAATGCAAAACGCACCGAAGCACCTTCTGAACGACCTATCCAATTGCGTTGTATTTCTTTTATACTTTCTGGCCAATCAATAGTATCCAAACCATCGAGCAAACGCTGTGCATATGCCGTAATGCGCATACTCCATTGACGCATCAATTTTTGCTCAACAGGATGTCCACCTCTTTCACTCACACCGTCTTTCACCTCATCATTCGCCAAAACAGTCCCCAATGCTGGACACCAATTGACCCACGAATCCGCCAAATATGCCAAACGATAATGCATCAAGATCATCTCCTTTTGCTCTTCGTTCATGCTCTTCCAATCGGTGGCTGAAAAATCACCCTCCCAATTTTTTCCAAAGAAAAATTTATCAGAATCAATGTTGGTGTACCAATCTTCATTGATTGATGCATTCACATTATAATTTCCATTGATTTCAAAAAGTCCAACAAGCGTATCAATTGATTCTGCTTTTTTGCTTTCTAAATTGAACCAAGAATTATAAATCAATTTAAAAATCCACTGCGTCCATTTGTAATAGGAGGGATCGCTTGTTCTTACTTCACGGCTCCAATCGTAAGAAAATCCTATCTTATCCAATTGCTCGCGATAGCGCGCAATGTTGTTCTCTGTTGTAACCGCAGGATGCTGACCAGTCTGAATGGCATATTGCTCTGCTGGTAGCCCAAAACTATCATAGCCCATCGGATGAAGGACATTAAATCCTTTGTGACGCATGAAACGCGCATAAATATCACTTGCGATATATCCTAACGGATGTCCCACGTGCAGACCTGCTCCGCTCGGATACGGAAACATATCCAAGACATAAAACTTCTCTTTCGACTGGTTTTCAGTCGTTTTATAACTTTCTCTTTTGCGCCATTCGTCCTGCCACTTGCGCTCTATGGCTCTAAAATCATATTCCATGGTACGAGTAAATTCAGAACCGCGAAGATAGACGCGATTTCGCCCTATTTTTAGCCTCGAATACACGAAATGGATCGAATTTGCGTTCCGCGTGTCCCAATTATGCTTTTATTGCCTCACATGAAAGGACTCTTAACCCTGATTTGCCTTGTATTTTCAGTACATACAGCGTTTTCTCAAAATATTTACAGCACCGGAACATGGCGCGATCACTTGCCTTATGGCAAAACCATCGACGTCTGCGAAGGTGAAGCTGGACTGATTTACTGCGCCACACCATACGGTCTATTTTCATATGATCAATTTGATGGAGACATTACGCGCATTTCAAAAATCAATTATCTATCAGATGTCGGACTTTCCGCTCTTGAATATGACGAAACCAATAAAATCCTAATTGTTG
>JBIIBU010000232.1:0-3603 GCA_044239235.1 Flavobacteriales bacterium | reverse complement strand
CCAATTCAACACGCAGTTTGCCTGACAATTGAATCAATGATTCTCTTTCCTTAAACAGTGTTTCAATGCTGCGCAGATATCCTTCAGCTTGTTCTATTGACACATGGCCTTTCTTTTCAAATAACATAGCCGACCCGGCACTAACAGTCTCAGCATCGAGCTTTGCATTTTGTTTCTCTAAAATATTCTTAGCCAAAGAATCAAGCGCAGTCTGAATTTTTCCGACTTCTAGTAAAGCCTTATTAAACAGAAGAACCTTTGACTTATAATCAGATTCCTCTGCCTCAATGAGCGTCAATTCTTCTCCACCCATAGAATGTAGAACAGAAGGATGTTCATTTGAACCGCACAACGGACAAGGTTGACCATCATTAACATGAGCCACAAAAGCAGAAAGTCCAAGCTTAACTTTTTCCCTTTCCTTCTTTTCTGAAATCAAAGCTGAATCCTGGTCTAATTTCACTAATACTGCTTCAAATGTTGGATATTCGGCTTCTAGCCAATGCTCCTTTAGTGCATCGAGCTGCTTATTTAAACGATCAGATTCAGCTTGATACTTTGTGATTTCATTTTCTAGTCGAAGAGAAATTTCCAAAGACGATTTCCAATCTTTTAAAGCGCTAAGCTGATGAATGAAATCATTCGATTCAGGCAATTGCGTCTCAACTAAGTTTAATCGTTCTTGCCCTTTTAAAAGTTCATCTTGTTTCGACTGACTTTCATCAAAGGCCTTTTCCAATGCAGACTTCAGGGCTTTAAGCGATGTAGTTTCCTTTAAATATGCCAACTTCAAATCATTCCATTCAATGATTTTCTTTAGCAACTCTACTTTCTTTTGTTTTTCATCCTTAGAAGAAAGCTCCTCGAGCAATTTGTTTTTTCTTTCCTCTACTTCCGTCAATTTTATTTCAATCTCGTTCTTCTTAGTTTCATTTTGAAGAATCAAATCAGTTAAATCCGACGATTTAGTCTTGGCTGAATTGATCAGGTCAAAGTCATTTTTAAAATGAACAATAGCTGATCTATACTTTTCAAGTAGTGTGCGACGAAGAATCATTTCATCCTTTCGACTATCAAAAGAAGACACTAGTTCAGAAATAGTCTTCAAATCCGCAAATTGAGCTTCCTTTATTTCGAGTTGACCTATTTGAGCAGCAATCGATTCTATGTGTTTTGTTTTAGAATCAATAGCCCCATTTCTATCTTGTATTTCCTTTTCCAATTCCGACTTGCGCTCGTCCGAAATATCGCCAATAGTGCCCGCAACAGCCTCTAGTCTCGTTATTTCATCATGATTCTTATCAAGCATAAACTTCACAGGACTAGTCAAATCATATTTATCCAAATGAAACAAATCACTCAACATAGCTGTGCGATCTCTGTCTTTGAGTTCTACAAACTCTCTAAACTTTCCTTGGGGAATTATAATTGTTCTTTTGAAATCAGTGAGTTTCATGCCCAAAATTGATTCCGCCGAATCAATGGTCAGAGGATCCCAATTCGCGCCATCCCATTTGTAAAAATTATGCTTTGCAGTTTCTACCGAATTGAAGTCCTTCTTAGTTCTTTTGAGTTCATACCGCGACATGTATCGCTCTTCATTATCCTTTCCAATTCCAAATTCAAATTCAATGAACAATCGTTGACTTTGTAAATTGATAAGACTACCTCGTTCTCCTTTATTTGAAAGACGCTCTGGTTCTCCATACAAGGCGATAATGATAGCTTCTAGAATAGAAGATTTGCCGCTACCCACCGCACCGAAAATACCAAAGAGACCCGATTGCGTGAGTTTTTGGAAGTCAATCACCTGCTTTTCTCGATAAGAATAAATTCCTTCGAGTTCCAATCTCAATGGAATCATAACTTACCTCCTTCACCTAGTACCTCTCTAAACAGCGTCATCAATTCTTCATTGGGATCAAGTCCTTTCTGACTCGTATAAAATTTCTTAAAAAGAGTTTGAATATCCTCTTGCAAATCGGCAGCTTCAACTCGCGTTTCTGTTTCTGCTGATTTATTTTTCAGTTGAGGAATAAGATGTACTATTCGAGGATGCGCGGCCATAATAGCTTTGCGCGTAGCGCTGTCCAAACCTTCATCTGTAATGAACGTCAGCTCCACATAGGCCTCTTGATTTGATTCAAGCCATGTCAATGTATCTATCAAATTATCAAACGTTACACGATGCAGCGCATACCCACCTTTAAGAATGATATTCTCAAATTCAACCTTGACTCCAGGACGCGCGTTTATCAGCACAACACATTTATCTTGATTTGCTTCGCTAAAACTATAGGATAGCGGAGAGCTAGAATACACAACTGGAAAACGACGATTGTCTATCACTTGATTTCGATGTAAATGTCCCAAGGCAGCGTATTGAACAGCATCAGGCAAATGATCCGTGAACATGGCTTGAGCGCCGCCGACATGAAGAATTGATCTTTCACTTTCAGGTTCTTCTTGACTGCTTCCACCTTCACGAATGAAAAAGAAATGACCCATAAATAGATTTACAGAATCTTGACCTTGATATTTTTCAGAAAGTGTATTCCACTTTTCCTTCAAAATTTCTCTTAGTTCATCTTCTCTTTCTTCTTCTCCTAAATACTGTTTTAATAATTGCTCATTCGCATAAGGAGCAACAATCACATTTGCTTTCCTTCCATCTGGCCATTCTATTAGAACAATTCCTGATTCAGGAATGGAAATAGAAATTCCGGCAGCATTTTTTATCTCATCACTCGGGTGATGATTTGCACCCAACAACAAAATTCCCAATTCGCGTGAAAGAGGAAGTGGTGCTTCAATCAAAGAATGGCTATCATGATTGCCTGCAATAGCGATTACAGGACGTGTTCCATTGCATGAAAGACGATAAAGAATTTGATAAAATAATTCATGCGCATCGTGCGCCGGATGAAAAACATCAAACAAATCTCCTGCAACTAAAACCAAATCTGCTTGCTGTTCATTGGCAATGTCAACTATTTCATTGAGCACAACACGCTGTTCTTGCAATCGCGAATACTCTTGCAGACGTTTGCCAATATGCCAATCAGCTGTATGTAGAATTTTTAAATCTTTCACTTTACGAAGATAGAATGAAACATTTCGAATGTGTGTAATTTGTCAACAACTGTTTTTCACCATAGTGTAAAACATAGCGCAGAACATCTTTAATTTGTCAACACAAGAAAACCTTTTTTCTCTAAACAAATACTATTGTTATTTATGAGGATGATGCTCGATAAATACGACTACGTACTTCTGGATATCATATGCACCTATAAGAAAAACAATAAGAGTCAACTTATCAAACTTGCTCAACTCGAAGCCAATTATTGGACTAGAATCGAACACGATGACGCAAGAGATAATCACACTGCACAGCTTGGTGAGCGTATTGCTAATCTTTACCTAAACGGTTTCATCATCAACAAAAGTGGTGTTGGATATACATTGACCAAAAAAGGAAAAGAAGAATTGGTTGAAGAGAAAATGGTAAGAGTCTAAACCATTTGTTAGCTCTCGAGTGATCTTTGTAATGCAATCATTTTAATTGCTGTTACAGCAGCTTCCACGCCTTTATTACCCAAA
>JBIIBU010000024.1:0-14287 GCA_044239235.1 Flavobacteriales bacterium | reverse complement strand
TTTTCCCGTTCATTACTCCAACGTGATCATAGTGCGCAGAAATAACAACAACTTCGTTTTTTAATTCCGGATCCGTTCCCTCAATAAAACACAGAACGTTGTCCGCTGTAAACCTCTCTTTGTCCACTTTCATATCTACAGACATATTTCTCTTTAGGAGAAAGCTTTTAGGTTTTTTTGATTTTGATATTGTTGCTCTCAATTTCTCTGAAGACTTAGACTTACAAGCCTTTAGGTATTGGTCAGCCATCTTTGGAGAAATGAAAAAATAAGGAAGAACAACTTCATCTTCCGCGCGAGCGTTAGGATAATCCAAAGCCATTCTTGGTTGATCCAAGAAATAACCGATGCGCTCTAAAATGAAATCAAAATTATCGTCAACAAACAAGATTGCCTTAGCGCCTTTCTTTGCAGCCAAATCTCTTTTCATTCTAAAATCTTCGCTCCATTCACTCATTGTAGTGTTCCCCGTGAAAATAGAGTTCCCCTCTGAATCCATTGGCTCACCTGATAAACAGAGTACTACTTTATCCTTAACATCCACATTTGCGTAGTCATTATACTTCGCATCTTCAATTCCAAATCCCGCAAAAACTATCGCTGAATTTTGTATTTGTACATTCTCAAATCCACCGAACGTATAAAAATCTTTTCTAAAAATATAAGTGCTATCAGCAAGCTTAATACTCGATTCACCAAATCGCACTTGCTTCAAAGGATATTCCTGGAAATAAGACACACCATTCACGCATGGCGCAATACCTTGAGATTTGTACTGTTCAGCCAAATAAGCCGCAGCTCTTTTCAAATCAGGTGAACCTGTATCTCTTCCATTAAAAGCATCTGAAGCAAAATAGAACAAATGTTCTTTCAATTCTTCCGGAGTAATAGACATTCCATATTTCAATGCAATGCTATCTACTTGAGCAAAAGAATGATTCACGTGAAATACACACATTAGCGCCAACGCTAGTTTCAACAGTACTTTCATAGTATTAACAGTTTATCTTATTCACTCTATTTTGATGTCTTCCGCCTTCAAACGAAGTAGAAAAAAATGCATCTACCATTTCAAAAGCACCGTCCTCGGTAATAAACCTAGCTGGTAAACAAATAATATTTGCATCATTATGTGTTCTTGCCAACACCGCAACTTCTGTATTCCAACAAAGAGCAGCTCTCACTCCAGCATGTTTGTTTGCAGTCATACAAACACCGTTTGCAGATCCACAAATCAATATACCAAGTGTTGTATCATTCAACACTCCCTCGGCAGTTGCATGAGCATAATCAGGATAATCCGTACTATCCAAAGAATACGTTCCATGATCTTCCACTGCGTGGCCTTGTTCTTGTAATCTCGCTTTTACCTTTTCTTTTAGCTCAAAGCCTGCATGATCACATCCAATATGTACTTTCATCATCTAAGTTATTGATAGCCGCAAATGTAACGGAGTCTTCCACGTGAAAAATGAACTTTACATCAATGGTAAACTAAATGGATAAACAACCTTTCATCACTCATTTCCACTTCTTTACCATGGTTATTCACAATTACATCCAAATTTGTGTGAATCCCAGTGTAAAACTTTCTAAGAAAAAGATTTGTTTCCAAAACATTAATAGTCCATTAAACAAAGCCCTCAACATTCAATACAATGCTATGAGATTTAATGGGGCATTTTCCAACTCGATTGTACACAATTCACAAGGGTTAAATCGTAAAAACTTATAAAACACCACCTAAATACACAATTTGTTCATATCCTATTTAACCTTCTCATTTACATTTGATTCATAATCTAACAACATGTTCACAAATGCTTATCAAATGTGTACTACCTTTCGTTCCTAGTAATACTTCAAATTCTTTTACACCTTATGAACAGACTGTATTAAGAACTATTACTCTTTCTTTAAAAAGAATTAATATTCAATATTTGTAAATAAGACGTTACACGTGAAAATATGAGGTTCATCTTTGCAACATGTTTACCGCTAATCCTCCTTTCAAATCTGGCAGCATCTCAGCCAACAAAATTCTATTATCCAAACGGAACTGTTTCGAGCGAAGGCACCATGGTCAACGGTCAACCGGATGGATATTGGAAAACATATTTCGATGATGGTGGAATGAAAAGCGAAGGTAATCGCAAAAATCTACTACTCGATTCTGTTTGGAAATTTTACAGATCCGATTCAACTCTCGAAAGAACAATAACTTATGCTGAAAATATCAAATCCGGAATAGAACAAGTATTTGATGAAAAAGGAAATATTAAAGAGCAATTTAACTACAAGAATAACATCAAAGATGGTGAATCAAAAACCTTCTATTCCAGCGGTGAACTGCATAAAATTATCCCATTTCTAAACAACAAAGAGGAAGGAAAAGGCAAAGAATATGCGGAAGATGGAAGATTGATAACCAATACCATCTACAGAAACGGATTCATTTATTCAGAAGAAATAATCAATCGCTACAATGGAGCCGGACAGCGTACTGGTATCTGGAAGGATCTGTATCCAAATGGAAAAATGAAGGAAGAAGGAAATTGGACAAACGATAAACGAAACGGTGTATTTAAGTTTTTCAATAAGAAGGGTGAGCTCGATCGTATGGAAAAGTATGAGAACGGCGTCCTGATTACGAACGACAACGAAACTTCAATTATTGATATTAGAAAAGAGTTTCATCCCAATGGTGTAGTCAGTCTTGAAGGGAGTTACAGTAATGGAAAGAAGCATGGAACATTCAGAGAATACAATGAAAATGGTCAACAAATAAATGCGTATCTCTACGAAAATGAGATACTCATAGGCCAAGGAATGATTGACTCTATTGGACGCAGACAAGGCCTATGGAAGTTATTTTTCCCTGACGGAAAGGTTAGGGCTGAAGGTGATTATAAAGATGGTTTAAAAGAAGGCGCATGGACTTTCTTATTTCAAAATGGAAAGATCGAACAAAAAGGCGTCTACAAAATGGATCTCCCAACAGGAGCCTGGAAATGGTTTTTCCAATCAGGATCGACGCATCGCGAAGAATTCTATTCAAGAGGAAAAGAAGATGGTCATTCTATTGAATACGACTCTCTTGGAAATGTCATTAGTGAAGGTGATTATTCAGGTGGTTTAAAGACGGGCGTTTGGCTTGTTACCATCAACGACCACAGCGAACAAGGGGAATATGTGGATGGAGAATTTAATGGAGAATGGATTTGGAAATACCCAAATGATAAAAAAGCCTTCCAAGGAGAATTCCAAAATGGTGTTCCAATTGGAAAACATAAGTACTTCTATGTGAATGGAAATACGAAAATGAGAGGAAGCTTTGCAGGAGGAGAATTGGATGGAAAGTGGGAATATTTCCGCGAAGATGGAACCTTAGACCTCGAAATCGAGTATGAAGCCGGACAAGCTGTGAAGATTAACGGACAAAGAATAAAACTTCCGGAACCCAAAGCAGAAGAATAAAAATTACGCGTATCCACCACCCAATGAAACCGCTGTTTGCGGAAATACTTGCTCAAGAAAATGACTCACTGGCTATTGTCAGTATGGAAGATTTTTGCGTTGTAGAATGCAATGAAGCGTTCGCACATTTGGTGAAATTGATACCAAACTCTATCAAGGGATTAGCGTTAAGTAAATTATTCCCAAAAGTATTTTCACATGAAATATGTCCCTCACTAAAAACAAAACTTGAGAAAGTAGGATTCACACATTTGGTGAATAGTCAAAAAACACAAACATTTTGTTTAAATAAAATACAGGATGAAGATGGTTCTTTTTTTATCCTAAGAGCCTCAACCAATAATGATAATGCGATTATCGAGCAGTATAAAATGCTCTTCGAAAAAAACGTTGCTGGTGTCTACAAAACCTATTACGAAGGCGGTTTGATTTCATGCAATAAAGCCTTTGCTCAAATGCTCGGGTTTAAATCAGAAAGCGAGGTACTAAAACAAAAAGCGCATTCCTTCTACCCTGCTCCAGAAGACAGAGAAAGATTCCTTGAAGACGTTCGCAAAAATCCTGTTCTCGTAAACTATGAATTGCGATTAAAAAGAAAAGATGGCGTGGTGATTACTTGCATGGAAAATACTTTCATGGAGGAAGATGAAGAGGGTAAAAAAGTAATCAGCGGAACAATCATCGACGTAACGGATCAAAAGAACGCTGAAATAGCTCTGCTGGAAAGTGAAGAACGATTTAGAACTCTTTCGAATGTTTCACATGAAAGCGTTGTTTTTGTACGAAAAGACCACACTATTGTCGATTGCAATGATCAGTTCGCTGTTCTATTCGGGCTTTTCAACAGACATGATATTGTAGGAAAAAAGATAATAGACTTTATAAATATAACCGACCTTGAAAGAATCAACAGAAGTGTAGATATTTCAAGCGCCAACAGATCTGAGATCAGAACATTTGACAATTCTGGAAAGGTCATATTTTTAGATGTAACAGGAAGTGATATTCATTACAAAACCGAGCTAATTAAGGTTCTTGTTTTGCACGATATCACTGCTAGAAAAAAGGCGGAGTTTAGCCTGGAGCAAACCGTAGTTAGGTTTAGAAATTTGCTCGAAAACTCACCTAACGCAATTATCATTCTCACCGACGAAAAAATTAAATATGTCAACCAGGTAGCTATCGAACTGCTCGGTGTTGATGATGAAGATTCCTTGTTTGATAGGCCTTTTCTAGAGTTTATACCATCGGTTTATAAAACGATTATCAAGACAGATCTGGTGTCTGTTCGTGAGGGAGCCGAAATGGAATACAAAGAAATTCGCGTACTTACCGAGCAGGGAAATGAAATAGATGTTGGAATTCAAAGCACGCTGACCATTTATGAAAATAAGCCGTCTATTCAAATTTCACTCAACAACATCAGTGAACGTATGCAGCTTGTGCAGCAGCAAATGCGTGTGAGAATTATTGAGGAAATAAATACGGTTCTGAAAAAAGAAATTGAAGAACATAAGCGCACACAACAGAAACTAGAAGAACAAAAAAACTACACACGAAATATCATTGAAAGTTCGCTAGACATGATTATCGCTGTTGATGAGACAGGCAAAATAACTGAATTTAATAAAGCTTCTCAAGATCTTTTTGGATACAGCTTGGAAGAAATTCTTGGTGAGCCAATGAGCATATTATACGAAAGCCAAAAAGAATTCGAAGAGGTAAGTGCTACGCTGAAAAAGTCGGGCTCTTATTCCGGTGAGATTACTAATCTTTCTAAAGAAAACAGAAGGTTTACAAGTTTACTTTCGGCCTCACTAATCATCAATGACAAAGGAGCCGTTATTGGATCCATGGGTGTGTCACGCGACATTACGGAATATCGCGCGAACGAAAGAATAGCGCTCGAGCAAAAAGCGAAGCTTGAGTCTATTTTCAACTCAACCGAAAACATGTTGATGTGGACCATGGACAAAGATTATAAACTCACATCATTTAATAATAACACACTAAACTGGTTTAAAGAATTTATTAAGGAAATTCCACAACTTGATGAGCCTATATTGCCAGTAATAGAAAGACACTTAGATGAAAATTATAACCAAGGTCAACTAAAAGCTTTTGATCAAGCGTTCAATGGCAAACCACAGCAATTCGAATTTGCCGTGAAATCTTCAAGCGCTGCCACTATATGGCTTCAAGCTTTCTTGAACCCCGTATATGTAGATGGAAAGCTAGAAGAGGTTTCTTGCTTGATGTACGACAATACAGAGCGTAAACAAATTGATAGAAAAATTCGTGACTCCCTGAAGGAAAAAGAAGTCTTACTTCAAGAGGTACATCACCGAGTAAAGAATAATTTACAAGTCATATCGAGCATCTTGAATTTGCAATCAAGTTACGTTACTGACCCGAGCACATTGGATATTTTGCAGGAAAGCCAGAACCGAATAAAGAGCATGTCGTTCATTCATGAAACACTCTATCGGACCACAGACTTTTCCAGTATCAACTTCTCGGAGTACATAAAAAGTCTTTCACACAACTTGATACAAAGCTATACACTGCAAAATTGTAAAGTCGATTTTGTGGCGGACATTGATACCATCGAAATGAGCATAGACCAATCAATTCCGTGCGGTTTGATCGTCAATGAATTGGTGAGTAACGCTCTTAAATACGCCTTCAAGGACAGGAAAAAAGGAAAGCTCATGATTGAGTTAAAAGAAAATGGAAAACAAGTGAGCTTGAGAGTTTCGGATGATGGTGTTGGATTGCCAGAAAACTTCAAGTTCGAAAAGAACGATTCCCTGGGTGTTCAACTCGTTTATTCCCTCACTGAGCAATTAGACGGCACCATTGAGGTGAATTCAGAAAAAGGAACGTCATTTTTAATTACATTTGAGAAACGTGTTTGACCTCCTTAACCAAAAATTCTCCTGATGGCAATCAACATTTTAGTCGTTGAAGACGAAAGTATCGTACGAAAAGATATAGAAAGAAGTTTGACTAAAATGGGCTACAATGTTGTTGCCCAAGCGGATACTGGCGAAAAAGCAATTCAGCTTGCACTAGAATTCAAACCTCAAATCGCACTCATGGATATCATGTTAAAAGGCGAAATGACAGGAATCGAAGCTACCGCAAAAATCAAGGAAGAACTAGATATTCCAGTGATTTTTCTTACTGCCTATGCAGATGAAGCCACACTCAATAAAGCGAAGATTACAGAACCGCACGGATATATTCTAAAACCGTTTAAGGAAATCGATTTGCACACGACCATCGAAATGGCGTTGCACAAACACAAAAAAGAAAGAGAGCTTCGCGTCGAAAACGACCTACTCAAATCACTTACTCTTTTCAAATCTGGTGCGGAATATTTATTCGTTAAGCACAACTCTAAATTAGTAAAACTCAATACCTCAGATATATATTACGTGGAGGCTCTTAAGGACTATGTTCAGGTTATTACCAAAGACCAAAAGTTCACCATTCACGCTACCATGAAGGATGTTGAGAAAAAATTACCACCAAAAACTTTCCAACGCGTCCACAGATCTTTTATCGTTAACTTGGATAAAATTGAATCTATTGTTGGTGGAAATGTGGTGATGCAAGACTTCGGTAAAGAGGTATCCGTTGGCGGAAATTATCGAGACGAACTTGCAGAAAGAATCAACGTTCTTTAGTCTTTACCAAACAATACTTCTTTTGCCTTTCCGATATCATTTCGGAAGAAAAACCAACTCAGAAATATACTGAGCAGCGCCACCGCGCCTAGTGTTGTGTAATATCCTGTAGTATTTTGTAGGAAAAAAGCGATCACCAACATTCCAGAGATAAGCGAAGGGTAAATAATAAGCTTGTTTGGATTTATTGCCAAAACAACCCGCGATCGCATTTCTAAGCGAAGCAATACAACAGAGATAATCTTCCCCGCAACCATAGCCGCTATGGCGCCATAAACGCCGTATAAAGACACCAAAGGGATAAGAAGGCCCACTTGTATAACCGAGCTAACGAAAAGCGATTTAACAAGCTTTTTAGCTTCCTTGCGCAGCATCAACACCCCCATGTACAATATGAATAGCCCGCGCACCAAATAGCCTATGCCCATTAGACCCATGAGCTCGAATGAGTCAAACAACGCTTCATTCTTGATAAAGACAGGGCCAATGATTGGAATAAACACCATCGTTCCAATCAATCCAACAACAGACGCCACCATGAAACTATGAAGCAAGGTGTTCGCTTTTGACATTCCAGGATTGGAAAAATTACCGTTAAAACTTTTATACAATCGAGGCAATAAGAATCCACTCAACCCCATTTGTAAAAACTCCAACGGTAACAAACACTTCGTGCAAAAATCATAAATAGCAACCTCTTCTAGGGTGCACCAACCGGTCAATACAAATCGATCGAAATAACTAAGGATCCACATCATGAGTGAATACATAAACATCACCAAGCCAATCGACATTACTTCTTTCATTCCACTAGAGGCAGCGGCTGGTGGAGCGTGACGCAGTTGATAAAGCAATGACATCAAGAAAATAACAACACCAGAAATCAATCTGCCTAGCATCGGACCGTAGATCGACGGACCATAAATATCCAAGAAGACCAGAGACAATCCAATTGTCAAAACGAAATTGATAACATTAAAAACAGCGTAGGTTTTTACGTTTTCCTCAAATGTCAAAAGTGTTGTTTGCGTTCGAAAATATCCATTGAAAAAACCCGTCATTACCGACAAAGCCCCGTATGGCCAAAACTCAAGTGTGTCGTCGGAATAGACTAAACCCAGCACAAAGTTTCCGAGAAGCATCAGCACTCCCGCGAACAGCAAGCCATAGATCAATTGAAACCCATAGGCGTGCGAAAGCAGTTTTTTCTTTTGTTCGGAATTGTGGTCTGGATTATTTACCAATACCGGAATGTACTGATCAACACCCAAAGTGGTCAACACCTGGCTGAGCAACGCAAGGCTGATATAGACATTCAACAAACCAAAGTCAGCTGTTGAAAGTTGATTGCTATAAAACGGAAGAAGCACCAACGCGCTCAGAAATGGCAACGACCCAATTACGGTATATCCTATGGAGTGTATTACACCTTTGGTAAGCTTCATATGCAGAGACTGACTCTTTATCGCTTTATTTGTGCGAAAATACATTGGTACGCACCGTGAACAAGGGTCTTCTCTACATATTTCCCCAATTATCTTCTTTTGTGAGAAAGGATCTGTCTTTTTTTGAAAAGGAATATACCGTTACAACAAGCTTGTTTCATGTAAAAAACAAAGCCTTCTTACCAATATATCTTTTGTTTAATATCGTTCTTTTCCCCTTCAAATCTTTTGGGAAAAAACGAGTGATTGCTCAATTCGGGGGTTATCACACCGTGGCTCCCGCAATCTGGTCTAAGATCTTAAACAAAAAATTCGTGATCGTACTTGGCGGTTACGATTGCGTATCATTTCCCCAAATTGGCTACGGCGCATTTGCAAATAAATGGATGAGAAAAGCAGTAATATTTAGTTACACAAGAGCCGACTTACTCCTACCCGTCCACGATTCTTTGATATTCAGTGAATACAAATACACATCGGAATTTCCTTCCACGCAGGGCATCAAGGCATTTGTGCCTAATTTGAAAACACCATTCACAACAATTTTTAACGGATATGATTCGTCAAAATGGCCCGCGAATCTCGCGTTGAAAAAACCACTTACCGCCATAACTATAGCAGCCGGCATCGAAGAAAATCGTCGCAGTGTGCTCAAAGGAATTGACCTTGTGTTAGAGCTTGCATTAGCACATCCAGAAATGCAATTTGTAATAGTGGGAGGATCACTCGTAAATACCCCTATAAACGTTGTTGTTCATCCCCAATTACCACAAAGTGAATTACTAAAATTGTTGCAGCAAAGTCAATTCTATTTACAGCTTTCTATTTCCGAAGGTTTCCCAAACGCGCTGTGTGAAGCGATGCTCTGTGGCTGTATACCTATTGTCAGCAACGTTGCCTCAATGCCAGAAATAATAGGCGATTCAGGCGCTGTGCTTAACCACAAAAACAGAGCGGAACTCTCAGCAATTTTGGAAAAAATACAATCTGAAAACCAAACGGAATTGCAACAAAAGGCTATCGACCGCATCAAAACGCTTTACACAGAATCCAATCGACAAAACCAACTGCTCGACGCGATTCGTAGTAACTAACGATCAACTCTCCTTGTTTTACTTAATAAGCGTTACCGACCCCATCGTTGTTTTCATCAAGGGTTGATCAACCGTTCTAATGGACATTTTCCAATTGTATATTCCGCAAGGAGCAACATCACCAGTTTCTCTAATGGTGCCATCCCAGCCATCTTGCGGTGATTCTGAAGAATAGATCAATCGTCCCCATCTATCATAAATATCAAATCCAAACGCGAGCACCTCGCTTCCATAAATTACTGGATAGAATACATCATTGTTACCATTACCATCTGGTGTAAATGCATTTGGGATATTTACAATTAGTGAAGGCAATACTGTTACTTCTAATTGTGCGACATCGGTGCAGCCGAATGTGTTTGATACAGTTTGAATAATAGAATAATTCGTCCAATCAGAGTATTCATGCACACCTTCTTCGAACATTTCAATCATGCCGTCACCAAAATCATAAGTCCAATTGGTCACGTCATTACTTGAAGTGTTTACTACTTCAATAAAAGGATTAGCCATATTTACTTCTGATTGATCAACAACAAAACCCGCTGTTGGACCCGGACGCACGGTTAAGAAATTTTCTAATGTCATTTCAGCATTGCATCCATGATTTGAGGATACAGCCAATGTCACATCGTATGAAGCTGCACCGCCAAGTGGAATAATTGGGTTTGACTCTGTGCTCATTAACGCACCGTCAAAGTACCACGCCCATTCACTAATCACCGAACCGGCAGACTCAACAGAGGATAAATCAAAAAGTTGAGCATTCATCTCTGGGCAATAAGATGGCAAATCAGAGGTGAACTCAATAACAGGGATGCCATGAACATTAACTACAATGCTATCCGTGCTTGTGCAACCAAGATCGCTTTGCGCGGTCAAATAAGCGGTATAAGAACCAGGACTGCCAAACAAATAGTTTACGGAATTTGATTCAACAGAAATTATAGAATCTTGAATTGTCCAATTTGTGTTTTCGATAGTTCCATAAGCCATATCGATAGTTGCGCTCATAACAGTTGTTTCACCCAAACAAACTTCATTGGCGAAAAGGTTCAACGATGGGCCAGGATAAACATTTACCTGTTGGCTTAACGTATCAGAACAACCACTTTCACTAATTGATATTAAAGTTAATGTTTGACTTCCCCAGTCACTAAATGCATAGGTCAACGTGCTATTTGTTCCAATTACATTTTCATTGAATTCCCAAGCATAATTTTCTACTGAGCCTTCAGAAATTGTGTTTTGTGACATGAATTGCAAGTCAGCGCCCGCGCATCCATCTTGCACGCTAAAGTTAGTCGCCGGTACGGCATGAACATAAACCATTGTATCAAGTTCTGCGATACATCCGAGCGAAGTGGTTGTTTTCACGTGAAAAGAATTTTCACCAATCGCAGAAAACTGAACAGCTCCTGGATTTTGTGCAATGAAAGTTTCTTGATCACCGAATGTCCATTCGGTTGATGTAATAACGCCGTTTACTGTGGTAGAATTATTTGTCAGATTCAAATGAGAATTAGCGCAAACAGGACTGTAGGAAAGAACTATCTCAGGAACGCTATGAACCACAATTTCTGATTGAGCCGTCGCCACGCAACCCAAGTCATCGGTGAATGTGTAAGACACATTGTAATTACCAAAACCAATGGCTGGATCAAACGAGTTTACAAGACTATCTCCAATGCTATAAACACCGCTTTCTGGAGCCCCTCCCCCTAAATTGAATTCAGGAGAATTAGCGCATACAGGTGCAAACTGATTTAAAGTTACCGTAGGTAGTGGTCGAATGAAAATAGAGTCTTGAGCATTGTTTACACATCCATTGGAGTCTGTGTAATTGTAGTTGATGTGATACCACTCATTCGCCAATTGTGATGGACTGAATGAATCAATGCTTTCACCATTAATTGAATATATGCCAGACTGGCCTATTGGCAATCCGCCACTTATTGTAAAACTTTCAGCACCATAACACACTTCCTCAGGCAGCGAAATAGTAACAATAGGTAATTGATTAACTTCTACGTGAACTGTATCCGCGTTTTGGCAATCGCCCAACGCGCCCGTGATTACAAAATCTACACTTTCTGTTGGATGAATAATGAACTCAGAAGCGTTTGAACCCTGCTCAACGAAATTTGGATTATTCCAAGTATAACTTTCACCGTTCATCAACGATACAGTTACATAATCACCCGAACAAATAACAGGCGGTATGTTGTTAGTTATTTCAAACTCATCAACCTGAATTGGATTAGCGCAAGGAATGAAAACCTCACAACCATTCGGGTCTGTCATGATTAGTTGTGGGCAAAACTCACCAATCTCTAAATAATCATGTTCCACGTTTACCTCGCCCGCCGGAACACCTGTCCCGTCAGCGAAATCCCAGAAATAGGTGAAGTAAGTATCTGTTGGGTCGAATGCCTGAAATTCCACATGAAATGGCGCACAAGTCAATTCTTCTGTAATCACGGTATACTGACCAATTTGATTTCCATAATTGAAAATATCAGGAACTGTCAAACTATCAACGCAACCATTTTCACCTACAACGGTGAGTGTTGCGGCATATACACCAATAGGATATGTGTGGAATGTATTTGGACCATTTCCAATTTGATCATCACCAAATGACCAATTATAAGAAGTATTATTTCCTAAAGTAGTACTTGAGAATGTCACGCCGTATAAACAGTTGTTCATATCTGAAGTGTAGTCAAATGCTACTTCTGGATTAGAAACAATCACGATGTTTTCATGGCAAATATTCTTTTCGCAGCCGTTGGGCGATACAACTGTTAAGCAGACAGTATAAGTTCCGTTTTGATTATAAACATGCACAGGATTTTCTTCGCTACTGAAGTTAAGTTCTCCGCTCGCCTCATCGCCAAATGTCCAAGAATAGCTCTCCACTTCGCCAGATGTCATGTTGGAAAATTCAACCTCTTGTCCAAGACAAGTTGTAGCGCTTGCAACAATAAAATTTGGAATACTTGGAAGCACCAATTCTGGTGAATGTGTTGAAGTAGTTTGACAACCTGAGGTATCTGTGGCAGTCATTGTGATTTGTAAACCTTGACTCAAGTTGAATGGAGGCATGAAATCATGAGTAACGTTCATTCCATTTCCGCTTGTACCATCTCCAAAGGCCCATATTACGCTCTCAATGTTTTCTCCGAAAGCGTCAAAGGAAAGCTGCACAGGCTCACAGTTTTGAAGCACCGTAGAATTGAAATCGGCAAAATTTAGATTAGAAAGTGTACAAACAAGATCATTGTATGATGCAGTATCTGGACAGTTAAATCGATCATATGTGAGGATTGAAAAATCATAACATCCTTGTTCTGAAAAACTAAAAGTTGGCCAAATATCGGCACCTCCTCCAAGCTGATATTCATCGAGAATACCAGAGTGTGTATATTCAATGTCCCAAACTTGCTGGCTTCCGAGCCAATCAGCTATAAATGAATCGCCGTTGCTTATAGTAACTTCCCAGTATTTGTTGTCTTGAACGGTTTCTATATCTACAAAAAGAGGTGCACAGCCTGACAACGCACTAGGAATAATTGAGGCATCGGGAGCTTGGAGATTAATCACATGCGTTTCCTCAAAATCGCATTGAGCGTTACCATCACCCGCTATAAGATGCACTTGATAGACGTCAAATTCTTCGTAGGTATGGGTAACAATAGTATCATTGTAAACAAGAGGCGTATCATCTCCGAAATCCCATGTGAGCTCAGTAGCACCTATGCTCTCGTTGACAAACGTCACCGTTTTATTGTCTTCGCAACTTACGGTGTAAGAGAATTTAGCGATGGGTGGAGAGATATGAATGAAATTTGGAAGCGTGTCTTGAAAAAGACAAGCGCCCTGTGAAATGCGATAGCGAATATTATAATAACCGGTATCTGTGTAAGTGTGCATTACGCAATCATTAGAATTGCTAGTCGGATTCCAACCAGTACCATCACCAAAATTCCAGCTATATCGAGATGATGTATTTTCAGGAGCACAAAACTCGATGAATTGAGCAGCGCACGTATTGGTGTAGTTCCATGTGAAACCAGTTTCTAATGAATCTAGAACATCGATATAGTCTGGAGAGTAGTAGAAGGCGTTGCATCCGTCTTGGGTTGTTATAGCCAACGACATCGCATATGTTCCGGCTGTTGAATAAAAATATTCTGGATCGCTGCTATTTGAATCACTAGTTCCATCACCGTTGAAATCCCAGTTGTAAGTGACTACTGGGGAGTTAGTGTTTATGACCAAGTCGGTGATTGAAAAAGATTGATCCACGCAAGCTGTTGTGTAATGAACTAAATTAATTTCGGGTGTGTTCAATACGATGAGCCCCGGAGAATTATCCGTTGCTGTGCATCCGTTGATATCGGATACCTGATAGGAAACAGAATATACACCCGGTGTTGAGAATGAATATTCAAGCGTTTCTGTAGTAGCTACCGCTACGTTGTTAACGCTCCATAAATATTGGAGCGGTCCATTGCCTGATGCATTGCTAGTAATATTTGGTGTAAACGGAACTGAGCACGAAGTGATGTTCTCG
>JBIIBU010000302.1:0-2781 GCA_044239235.1 Flavobacteriales bacterium | reverse complement strand
TTCGAAGAAATTAGTTACAACTAGTTTCTCTTTGCCATTCTCTTTTGTCAAACGAATTTCTTGGCGAAGAGCAACTGGTTTATCAAACGAAGGAACGGTCACTTTAGCTTCATGAACTACAGGACTGTTTTCTGTTTTTACGTAGTAAGTATAATTACCGCCTTTTGGAACATACACTGTATAATTCCCGGTAGACTTAGAAGTGGTGCTTTCAATGACCACACGACCAGTCATTTCATCACGGACCTGAACAGTTGCTTGTTTTTGCTCAGCGTCAATTTCAGAAACGAATTCACCCTTCAGATAAACGATTTGAAGAGGAATACCCTGAACGAGTACATTGTACACGTGCATGTGGTTTTGATCACTTGTACGAGCACTTGCGAAATATGCTTTTTGATTCAATGAATCGGCAACATAGAAGATGTCATCATCTGGAGTGTTGATTGCGAAGTCCATGTTGATCGCAGGCCCGAACTCACCCGTTTTAGGATCCATTTCACTTCTGAAGATATCAAAACCGCCCATGCTGTTGTGACCTTTAGAAGAGAAGTAAAGTGTTTTTCCATCGCTATGAAGGAAACAGAAGTCTTCATCATACTTCGTGTTTACATCACCTTTTACTTTAACGGGAACGCTGAATTTTCCATCCGGAAGAACTTGCGCTGAGTAAATATCTTTTCCAGTAACACCGTCCTTACCATAGCTTGAAAAATAAATGGTAGAGGAATTTCCAGGGTAGTGCATTACGCCTGGTGTGGTGCTTTTTTGATCGAGTTTAGTTTGAAGCACTGCTGGAACAGTTAGGATTTTTCCGCCAATACCTTCAAGATTCATGTAACGGAAAAAGTTCTCTTTATCGGCTTCAGTCTTGTTGATTACAACAATGTCTTTGATGTTTGAAAGAAGATTCGAACCATAGATGCATGTTTCGATTTCACGCTGAGTGTTGTATTTCGAAGAAATTTTTGGATCCGCTTTGGTCAAGAAATTTTCATAAGCTGTTACAGCTTCTTTGAATTGATAATTCAAATGATAGGCTTTACCAAGATAGTAATAGACCATCGCATCATCTACGTTGCGTTTTGCAGCGGAGTTGAGAAACTGAATAGCTTTTGCTTTATCGGGATCGCTATAGATGGCGCACGCACCGAATCGATAGCTGTAATCGGCATTCTGAGGGTAAAGCGAAACCAATTGTGAATAGAGCGGGTAAGCCTTCAGGAAATCTCCTGAGGTAAATAGCTCATTGGCTTCTTTAGCGAGTTGTTGCTCCGTTCCACCTTTTTGGGCAGACGCTGAGGCTACAAACACGGCCCATAGGGCGATGACCAGTGTTATGCGTTTCATGCGCTTAGATCAAAAATTAGACTTCCGTTCATTTCTGCTTCTCAGCAGTTTGTTTCATTTAGCGATTGCAGCGAGATTCCTTGTCAAAACTGCAATACATTGATTTTTACGGCTATAGTCTTATAGGGTTACAATTTCACCTTAAATTATTTTTCCTGTACCGTCAATCTCGATACTTATACATAGTAAAGTGTTAACCGTTCATTGAATTAGAATGATTAACATTGTAACCTGATTCAAATATATGAGAATTCTACGAATAGCCTTTATTCTTCTAGCTATTGGCGTGATTTTAGGCGCCTTCGGGGCACACGCTTTAGAGAAAGTTCTAGATGAAAAATCACTCAAGGTTTGGAACACCGGAGTGCTCTATCTTTTTATTCATGCAATAGGAATAGTTATCATTCAATTTGGAATGAAAGCAGGATATCTTGAGATAAAAAGAGGACTTTTGGCTTCAAGACTCCTATTAATAGGTATCCTGCTCTTCTCGGGATCACTATTTCTGTTGTCCACCCAAACCGCCACAGGCATCAATTTCAAATGGCTAGGACCAATTACCCCAATAGGAGGACTCTGCTTCATCGCCGGCTGGCTAACCTCAGCCTTCTCAGCCAAAGGCTGATTTTTAATTTTTGATTTTTGATTGTTTATTTTTTATTGCTTAAAGCCTATAGCCTATGGCTTACAGCTTACAGCCTATTGCAAGTACACCGTCTTACTCTGCGTAAACGCTAGCAATCCCTCTTTAGAAAGCTCACGACCGTAACCTGAGTTTTTCACGCCACCGAAAGGGAGTCTTGGGTCAGATTTAACAATAGAATTGATAAAAACAGCACCTTCATGGAAGCGATCCACGAGGCCCTTGGCATTTTCAATATTTTGGGTAAACAGGCTTACACCCAATCCAAATGAGGTGCTATTACTGATATAAATAGCTTCCTGTATCTCAGAAAAAGACACCACGGGAACGACAGGGCCGAATACTTCTTCCTTCATACATGGCATATCTGTGGTCACATTTGTAAGAATGGTTGGCTCATAAAAGGCATCTTTCATTCTTCCTCCGCATTCTACAAAAGCTCCCATCTTAACAGATTCATTCACCAGACGATGAATTTCTGTTGCCATTTCTTCTTTTGCTAATGGACCTATATAAACATGTTCAGAAAGAGGATTTCCGGAAACGAGCTTTAAAACCCTTTCTTTAAAAATACTAAGAAATTGAGCGTATACGCTTTCATGCACAAGTATGCGCTTCGCTGCAATACAGCTTTGTCCCGTGTTTTGGAATCGACCTATAACGGCCTGACTTGCTGCATACTCAATATCCGCATCTTCCATTACTATAAAAGCATTTGAACCGCCTAATTCTAGTATCTGTGGTTTCAAGTTGGCTGCAGCAATACTTGATGCACTTCTGCCAGCAGC
>JBIIBU010000044.1:0-11529 GCA_044239235.1 Flavobacteriales bacterium | reverse complement strand
AATGAAAGCCCTGCAATCATAGGATTTGAAATCACCTCTGCTAAAAGGGAAGAGCTTATTTTGATTACTTGAAATACAGGTGTTTGAAAACCAGCTTTCACAAATAATGCTTCAATAGCCAAGGCGCAACCTGTCACGTTCGATGCATGTTTTAAGATAACTCTATTTCCAGCTGCAATAGCAGGAATAGCGCATCGAAATACCTGCCAGAATGGAAAATTCCAAGGCATAATGGCCAACCAAACGCCAAAAGGAGCTTTTCTTACAAAAGACATTGACGCATCGCTTTCAATAATATCGTCCTCTAAAAATTCTGTGGAATGAGCCGCGTAATACTCACAGAGCACTGCACATTTTTCAATTTCAGCGCGACTTTGAATAATCGGTTTGCCCATTTCATCAGTGATGATTCGGGCAAGATTCTCAATGTCATTTCTTAGAAGTAAAGCTAATTTTGAAAAGATAGTAGTAGCCCCTTTTCGTTCAAATTCAAAATGATAAGCTACTCTAACTTTATCATTAATTGAAGCAGAACTATCCTCCTCATACAACGCAATTGTGGTATGACTATATGGATTTATCGAGAAAAGCATCCGAAGTTTAGATGTTGTATCCAAGTTTAGCCTCGAGTGTGCTAGTCAACTTTGGTAGGCGATTTCTTTCCACCAAGAAACTAGTCAATTCAGCGAATTCATTGAAGATATAATGCTTCAAAGCCGCTTCACGAAGGTAGTTTTTACCTGAGCTGCCGCCTGTTCCAACACGAATACCGATCATTCTGTGAACCATATTCATGTGGCGCCATCTCCATGTTGCAAGAAGTTCATCTACTTCTAGCAATTGGTTCAAGATGCGATATGGGTTTTGCATGATTGGATAATCGCGATATAACATGATGAATAATGCAGAGCGACGAGCTTTGTCCGAAATCTTGCGGCCTTCATTGTTCAAGTCAGAAAGGAACAGCTCTTCGAAAACGCGCACATTTTGTTTTTCGCCCTCTCCGAGTGAATCAGCGTAGGTATCACGGTAAACTGACCAAAAGTCACGGCCGCCCTCCCAATCCATCCAAAAATGAGGCTCGGTAAAGAATGGCATACGTTCCAACCAATCGTTAATCAATGAAATTAAAGGTGTCTTTTTCGCCAAATCGTAAATGCTTTGAGCGTCATTAGGAGTCAACTGGCTAGTTACATATTCCTTTCCATGACGTTCTTCGATGGTCAAGCCCAAGACAGTTTCCAATATTTTAAACTGCATGCTTTGGAATCCAGATGCAGGGCGTAACATATCTCTGAAATCAAGGAAATCAAGTGGAGTCATTGTTTCGAGAATGTCCACTTTATGAACTAAGACTTTCAATATCTCAGTTACTCGATTCATTCGGCGAACGGCTACGGCCAATTCTGCTGAATTATCATTCACATTTTCTTTAGAAAAGATTTCATGCACCGTTCCGACCTCGAATAGGATTTGTTTGAACCACAATTCGTAGCTCTGGTGAATAATGATGAAAAGCATTTCATCGTGTGCGTGCTTGCCTAGGCGGTCACTTTCAAGACCTTGAGCGTCAAGAATCTTATCTAATTGGAGATATGAAGAATAATACATGTCTATAATGTTGTTGGCGCGAATATAATAGTTGAATTGACTTGAAAAGTGAGCAAAATCATACCTGTTGCTTAATATTCATAAATGAACAAAATACCTCTTGTTTGTATTGATGTTACTATCCATCTTTGACAAGTCATGCAACAGGAAGAAATTATAGAGGTAATAGGTGCTCGAGAGCACAATTTGAAGAATATTGATGTCAATATTCCACGCAATCAACTCGTGGTTATCACCGGTTTAAGTGGAAGTGGCAAGTCTTCTTTGGCTTTCGATACGATTTATGCTGAAGGACAAAGACGCTACATCGAAACATTCAATGCCTATGCTCGCCAATTCCTGGGTGAGATGGAAAGACCAGATGTGGATAAGATCAATGGACTTTCTCCTGTTATTTCAATTGAGCAAAAAACGGTGAGTCGCAATCCACGCTCAACAGTGGGAACGATTACTGAAATATATGACTTCCTCCGATTGCTCTATGCGCGTGCCTCCGATGCGTTCAGTTATGTGACCAATGAAAAGATGGTCAGATATACCGACGATCAAATCGTTCAGCTTATTCTTAAAGAATACGATGGCGATAAAATTGTCATCCTAGCGCCTTTGGTGAAAGGCCGAAAAGGTCATTATCGCGAGCTTTTCGAACATATTATGAAACAAGGATATGTGAGAGCTCGCATCGATGGTGAGGTGGTGGAACTGACTAAAGGTCACAAACTCGATCGTTATAAAATACATGATATTGAATTAGTCGTTGACCGACTTCAGGTAGATAAGAAAGACAAGCTTCGCATTTCTCAGACTATTCAAACTGCCATGAAACAAGGGAAGGGCAGCGTGATGATTATGCGTCATGGCAAAAAAGAGGTGCGTCATTTCTCCAGATTTTTGATGTGTCCAACAAGTGGCATTTCATATCCAGAACCTGAACCAAACCTCTTTTCATTCAACTCGCCATACGGTGCATGTCCTCATTGCAACGGACTTGGCGAAGTAGCTGAAATAGATTTGAAGAAAATTATTCCTGATCCAAAAAAGTCAATCAAGAAAGGAGGAATGGTTCCATTGGGTGAATCCAAGAACAATCAATCTTTCCAATTGGTCGAAGCTGTTTTGAAGCATTACGGGTATGATCTCACTACACCTTTAGAGGATGTAGAAGAAGATGTGATCAATGTTCTTCTTTATGGTTCTGAAGAAATTTTCCAAGTTCCATCATCTGCTGGATATTCCTATCCATCACGATTTGAAGGCATCATCAATACGATTGAAAAACAAGTTGAAGATGATGCAAACCCAGCTCTAAAGCGTTGGGCAGAGAGTTTTATGAATAAAATGCCTTGCCCAGAATGTGGAGGCAGTCGTCTGAAAAAAGAAGCACTTTATTTCAAAATAAATAATAAGAATATTCACGAACTTGCTTCGATGGGTATGAATGATTTGGCAAAATGGTTTGAAGGAACCGATGCTAAAATGTCGGAGCGTCAGTTGGCTATTGCCACAGAGCCTCTCAAGGAAGTGAAAAACCGACTTAGCTTTTTGCTCAATGTTGGTCTTGAATATTTGACATTAAATAGAAGTGCAAGAACACTAAGCGGCGGCGAAGCGCAACGTATTCGTCTTGCTACACAGATTGGAGCTCAACTTGTTGGTGTCCTCTATATTTTGGATGAACCATCAATTGGGTTGCATCAACGTGATAATCATAAATTGATTAATTCGTTGAAAGCCCTGCGCGATGCAGGAAACAGTGTGATTGTGGTAGAACATGATCGCGATATGATGTTGGAAAGCGATCATTTGATTGATATAGGACCAGGCGCAGGAGTACATGGAGGTAGAGTAGTGGCGCAAGGCTCACCAAAACAACATCTCGCGCAAGACAGCGTCACGTCTAAGTTTTTGAGAGGCGATGTATCTATCGAAGTGCCGAAAAAACGCAGAAAAGGTTCTGGATTGAATCTAATTCTTGAAGGTGCATCTGGTCACAATTTGAAGAATGTGGATTTGAAAATTCCATTGGGGAAATTCATTTGCATTACGGGAGTGAGTGGAAGCGGAAAATCCTCCTTGATTTCACACACACTTTTCCCCATTCTGAATAATCACTTTTACGATGCGGTGAAGAAACCTTTGGCGTATAAAAAAATCAAGGGACTCGAGCATTTGGATAAAGTAATTGAGATAGATCAAAGTCCTATTGGTCGCACGCCACGTAGTAATCCGAGCACTTACACAGGGATTTTTACAGATATCAGAGCATTGTATTCCAATTCACCAGAAGCGAAAGTTCGCGGCTATCAGCCAGGACGATTTAGTTTCAACGTAGCAGGAGGTCGTTGCGAAACGTGCAAAGGTGGAGGAGTGAGAAGTATTGAAATGAACTTCCTTCCTGATGTGTTTGTGAATTGTGAGAGTTGCAATGGAAAGCGCTACAATCGAGAGACATTGGAAATTCGTTACCGTGGAAAGAGCATCGCTGATATCCTAGATATGACCGTGGATCAAGCAGTAGAATTCTTCGAATCGCACACTAAGATTCGAAACGTTGTGAAGACTTTACAAGATGTAGGACTTGGATACATTACCCTCGGTCAACACTCTACAACCTTGAGTGGAGGCGAGGCGCAGCGTGTTAAACTTTCTACGGAATTGGCAAAGCGCGATACAGGAAATACCATTTATATTTTGGATGAACCTACAACAGGACTTCATTTCCAAGACGTGCAAATGTTGATTGATGTATTGAATCGACTAGTAGATCGCGGCAATACTGTGCTTGTTATTGAGCACAATATGGATATGATTAAAGTAGCAGATCACATCATAGATGTAGGACCAGAAGGAGGCCAAGGCGGCGGCAAAATCATCGCCGATGGCACCCCAGAAGAAATAGTAAAAGTAAAAGCCAGCCACACCGGGACTTACTTAAAGCCGGAGTTAGCTTGAGAGTGTGATAGTGTGATGGTATGGGAGTTTGGTAGAGTTTTAAAATATCAATTACCTCTCTGTTCATCTCCTTTTAGCTCTGGAAACTCTGTGGTCCAAGAAAAAAAAATCAAATATTTTATTTGATTTTTGCTTGTGAAATTTTTATTTTTCAAACTACCAAACTACCAAACTACCAAACTACCAAACTACCAAACTACCAAACTACCAAACTACCAAACTACCAAACTACCAAACTACCAAACTACCAAACTACCAAACTAAAAAAAAGAACATGGACATCACAATAAACACGCCAGCGCTTCTCTTTCCAGCGATCAGTTTGATTATGCTCGCATATACCAATCGTTTTTTAGCGTTGGCTAATGTGATTCGGACTTTGCATGATCGTTATAAAAATTCTGATGGTACCACCAATCCTTTGGTACACGCGCAGATTAAGAATTTGAAGACCCGTATTCGAATGATAAAGAATATGCAGATACTTGGCGTGCTGAGTATACTTGCCTCGATTATTGCGATGTATTTGATATATGTCGTTGAAATGGAAATGGCAAGAATTTTCTTCGCATCATCACTCATATTCTTCATGGTTTCCCTGATTATCTCCCTAGCAGAATTAATCCTAAGCACGAAGTCGCTCGAGATAGAGCTGAGCGATGTGGACTAGGTAGTTAGTTAGTGTGATAGTTTGGTAGTTTGATAGTTAAACCAAGTGGAAACAAGTGAACCCAAGTGCACCCGAATGAATTTAACTGTTTCACACATTAATCCATTTAATCATTTGTGTTCACTTGGGTGCATTTGAGTTCATTTGGGTTCACTTGTGTGCATTTGTATTCACTTGGGTGCATTTGAGTTCATTTGTATTCACTTGTGTTCACTTGTGTTCACTTGGGTCCATTTGAGTTCATTTGTGTTCACTTGGGTGCATTTGAGTTCATTTGTGTTCATTTGTATTCACTTGTGTTCATTTGTGTACATTTTTCAAACGACCCCACGAACTCCCGACCTCACTACCCCAATATCTCCCCAACGTGAATTTGAATATTCTGCGAGATCTGTTCTGTTGGGAGATCATTCTCATCGCCTCCAAAGGGCTCTTCGATTTCTTCTGCAACTAGTTCTAAAGATGCCAAAACGTAGAATATAAAAGCCACTACTGGGATAACGTAATACCCTAGGCTAAAGACATATCCGAAAGGAAGTGTCATAACGTAGAAGAAGATAAATTTCTTCAAGAAAATGCTATATGAAAATGGGATTGGAGTGTTCTTGATGCGTTCACATGCGCCGCATATATCCGTAAATGCGACTAGTTCATTATTGAGAATAATCCATTCTTCTTTGGTTATTTTGCCTTGTGATACGAGCTCATGAACTCTTTTTGTCATAAGTGCTGCAATTTGATTGGGCACATGTCTGTCTTTTGAAACGTGTTGAAAGATGCTATTTAATCCATCTTCTGTTTCATGGTTTGGCAATTCAGATCGCAAGTGTTTTTGTAATGCAAATGCAAAGGCTGGAATCGCGTTTCTAAAAAATGCGCGGTGTTCATTATCGCTTACTGGGAGTATTGCTGCAATTTTGATAGCTAGGTTGCGCGAGTTATTTACCAATGCTCCCCAAAGCTTTCGTCCTTCCCACCATCTATCGTATGCCGTATTAGTGCGGAAAACGAGTAGGAGAGAGATCACGAAACCGAGCATCCCGTGCATAATCGGGATGTTTTTCACATGACTTGTTTCTGCTAGTTTGAAGTATTCCATTTCAAGGAACGCAATGAGAAAAGAGTATACACAGATGCCAATGATAAGAGGCAATAGTTTTCTAAATGTATCCGCTTTATGAAAACGGAATATGAAGGTGAACCAGTCTTTAGGGTTGTATGCAATCATAATAGGGTTGTAAAAGTCCAAAAATAAAAACGTCCCGCCGAAGCGAGACGTTTTATTATAAAATTATCAAAGTTGATTACTCAGCAGCATCACCTTCTTTGCCTTCCATCTTATCTTTAAGATTAGCAAGAACATCGAAGTCACCTAGAGTTGATTTTTCAACTTGTGAGTTTACGTTTTTCACAGCTTGTGAAGACTCAGGACCAGCACCTTCGCCTGGACGTTTAGCGCGTGGTTTCTTAGGAGCGTCAGCAGAAGCTTCTTCTTCCTTCCAAGTACCAGTGTGAGAAACCGCAATTTTGCGTTGGTTTTTGTTGAACTCTTGAACGATGAATTCTAGAGTTTCTTCACCTTTTGCAGTTGAACCATCTTCTTTCTTAAGGTTTTTGTTCATACAGAAACCTTCAAGACCGTATGGAAGAGCAACTACAGCGTGGCTACCTTCTTTCTTCACTATTGTACCTTGGTGACGTGATCCTTCAGCAAATACTGTTTCGAATACATCCCATGGGTTTTCTTCAAGTTGCTTGTGACCTAGGCTGATACGACGGTTGTCTTTATCAAGCTCAAGAACTACAACTTCAATCTCATCAGCGATAGCGCAGAACTCGCTAGGGTGCTTGATTTTCTTGCTCCATGAAAGATCAGAAATGTGGATCAAACCATCAATTCCGTCAGCCAATTCGCAGAACACACCGAAGTTAGTGAATGCACGAACTTTAGCTTTGTGTTTGCTTTCAACTGGGAAACGAGATTCAATACCTTCCCATGGATCAGTCATCAATTGTTTCATACCCAAAGAAAGCTTGCGCTCGTCTTTGTCTACGTTCAATACAACACACTCTACTTCTTCTCCAACTTTCAAGAAATCTTGAGCTGAACGAAGGTGAGAGCTCCATGACATTTCTGAAACGTGAATCAATCCTTCTACACCAGGAGCTACTTCTACGAATGCTCCGTAGTCTGCAAGAACTACCACTTTTCCTTTTACTTTTTGATCTACTTGAAGGCTTTCTTGCAAAGCATCCCATGGATGAGAAGAAAGTTGTTTCAAGCCCAAAGCGATACGTTTTTTCTCATCATCAAAGTCGAGGATAACAACGTTGATTTTTTGATCAAGTTGAACCACTTCTTCTGGATGATTGATACGGCCCCAAGAAAGGTCAGTGATGTGGATAAGACCATCAACACCGCCAAGGTCAACGAATACACCGTAGCTAGTGATGTTTTTAACAACACCTTCAAGTACTTGTCCTTTTTCAAGGCCAGACATGATTTGTTTTTTCTGTTCTTCAAGTTCAGCTTCGATAAGAGCCTTGTGAGAAACAACAACGTTTTTGAATTCGTTGTTGATTTTAACCACTTTCAACTCCATCACTTTGCCTACATATACATCGTAGTCGCGAATTGGTTTAACGTCGATTTGAGAACCTGGCAAGAATGCTTCGATTCCGAATACGTCAACGATAAGACCACCTTTGGTGCGGCATTTAACGTCACCTTTGATGATTTCACCACTTTCCAAAGCGCGGTTCACATTACCCCAAGCGCTAAATACGCGAGCAGTTTTGTGAGACACTTTCAATTGTCCGTTTTTGTCTTCTTGAAGTTCTACGTAAACTGGAACTACATCACCAGGCTTTAGGTCTGGGTTGTAGCGGAATTCAGTTACTGGGATAACACCTTCAGATTTGTATCCGATGTTAACCACAACTTCTTTTTTGTTAACTGATACTACAGTACCATCAACAACTTCTTTCTCAGCGATAGTAGAAAGAGTGTTTTCGTAGATGCTATCAAAGCGAGAGCGATCTTCAGTTGAATATCCACCAGCAGCTTCGTAAGCATCCCAGTTGAATTCACCAGTGCTAGTAAGGTAAGCCGCATCATCTGCAGTGCTATACAATTCTAGTGGTTCTTCAGCAACAATCTCTTCTTCAACCACAGCAGCAACTTCACCAGCTTCAGTAGCAGGAGTAGCTTCGATTTCCGCAGCGTTTTCGATTGGCTCTACGTTGGCTTCTTCAGCCTTTGTTCTTTTTGTTTCAGCCATTTGGCAATAATTTGTATTCTTCTCCAGGCTAGGCCCGGCACACAAAAGAAGAAGGGGTTGTAATGTTTGTAATCAGCGCTGGTGTGCTACAACACTGTTTTCCAGTTATTAACCTTTACTGGCAAAGGGGCCGCGAATATACAACAAAAAACTGAAACTCAGCGACTAAACGACCGGTGACCGGTGACTGGTGACTGGTTACTGATTACTAATTACTGGTTATTAGTGGGTTAGAGATTATAAGATTCAATTATCCATCATCCATCATCCATTATCCATACATCAACCATCAACCCTCAGAAATCAGCCATATTTGTTACTTTCGCTTCACCTTCATGTTAAGAAACCTCTAATGACCGCCATGCGCAAACTCTCCATCAGTCTAATTTCTACTATTCTATTCTCTCTATTCATTCAGGCTAAGGCGAACGCCCAATGCTGCGAATACACGCTTTCTACTTATGATTCCTATGGTGATGGGTGGAATGGAGCGACGTTGGAGATTCTAGTCAACACGGTTTCTCAAGGTCTATTCTTGGCTTCAGGCAACACAACCTCGTTTGCAATTCCAGTGTGCGATGCAGATGTGATTGAACTCATTTACACTCCGGGTGATTATGAAAACGAAAACTCATACATCCTTCAAGATGCTTCTTGGAATGTCCTTTTCGCTGATGGACCAGATCCCGATACAGGAAACGTTTTTCAAACTTTGGGTAATTGCAATACTCCTTTGCTCGAAGGTAGTCATCCATGCACTGCCATTCCTATGAATGCGGGTGACTGTGTGATGGCTAACAATACTGGATTTCCGGGGAGTGGACTCAATCCTAACTGCAGCAATTTCAATGGAGGTGATATCTGGTATGTCATGGAAGTACCCGCCTCTGGAAACTTGAGTTTCACTACTTCAATGGGCGGACTCGATGATACTGTAATTGCTATTTGGTCTGGTGAATCATGTAACAATCTCACTGTTATCGGCTGCGATGATGATTCTGGTGATGGCTATTATTCTTTTCTTTTGTCTTATGATTTAACTCCTGGTGAGATTATTTACATTCAAGTTTACGGCTACGGCGGCGCTTTGGGAGCGTTTCAACTTTGCTCGGAGGATATTGGCACCGTAAATCTTGAAAGCTCTGAATTACCTATCGTGATGATCAACACGCTCGAACAGACAATCATTCAAGACACGAAGATCGATTGCTTGATGGATATTAAATACAATGGTCCAGGAAATCTTACATCAATCAATGATCCCGCAAATATCTATAGCGGCAATATCGGAATCGAAATCCGTGGTCTGACTTCTGCTGGATATCCGCAACATCCTTATGGTATCGAAACACGCGACGCTGCGGGATTGAATAATAATGTTTCAATACTCGGCATGCCAGCAGAAAACGATTGGGTGCTCTTGTCCAATTTCAATGATCGAACACTTCTCAAAAATTTGATGGCGTTCAAACTCTTTGGTGAAATGGATAATTATAGCATTCGCGCTCAACTATGTGAAGTACTTATTGATAGCAGTTATAAAGGTATTTATGTAATCGGTGAAAAAGTAAAACGAGATGCAAATAGAGTAAACATCGCGAACCTATTACCAACAGATATTGCAGGTGATAGCTTAACTGGAGGCTATATTCTTCAACAGAATTATTGGAATGAAAACAACAGTTTCCTAAGTAATTTCTCTCCAATTGATCACCCTGGTTTTGATGTGCATTTTGTCTACGAATATCCAAAAGCAGAGGATATTCAAGAGGAACAAAAACTTTATATCGCATCATACATCGACTCGCTAGAGACAGCTTTATACAGCGAAGATTTTACGAATCCTGAAACAGGCTACCGCAAGTACATGAATATCGAATCTTTCATTGATTATTTTCTTGTAAATGAATTGGCGCGCAGTGCAGATGGATTTAAGAAGAGTGTCTTTTTTCATAAAGATAAATATTCAAATGGCGGAAAACTAAACGCTGGTCCCGTTTGGGATTTCGACTGGGGTTGGAAAAATATGTCGGGCGTTTGTGAGATTTATGAAGGCTACGATGGAGGAGGATGGGCGCATCAAAACAACGATTGCTTCACAGACAATTATTCTACTGGGTGGTACATCCGACTTTTACAAGATGAAAGCTTTCGAGATGAATTACGCTGCACATACGAAGGATATAGAGAAACGATTTTGGACACTGTCTCCCTATTTTCTTATATCGATAGCATGGGAGCGTTGGTTTTAAATGCTCAAGAGAGACATTTTCAAAAATGGCCTATTCTCGGAGTCAGCGGTCCTGCGCCCGATTACGGAATCGTAGCCGAAACGTATTACGATGAATTGGATTCATTGAAAAGTTGGATTTCGAAACGAATCATATGGCTGGACGAAAACATACCAGGACTATGTTCACCAATCGGAGTAGACGAAATTTCAAACTCGAATATTTCAGAAGTAAAATGTTATCCTAACCCTGCAACAAATGAATTCACCATCTCATATTCACTCAACTCTCCAAACAAAGTAATCATCAAACTCTGCGATGCGTTGGGAAAAGAAGTAATGTCATCAGAAGAAGGAATGAGAGCCGCAGGTCAACATTCAGTGCAAATAGTCACAAGCGGAATAGAACCGGGAGTGTATATGGTGACAGTGGTCCAAGGGGAAACGGCTTCGACTGCGAGATTGGTCATAGGCTGTAGGCTGTAGGCTTGATAAATAGACCTAGAAATTTATAAAAAAATAAGAAATAAACAATCAAAAATCAAAAATTCTCCATCAGCCCTCATCCCTCGTCCATCATCCATGCGCTAAAAGCGCGACGCCCAACGTTTCGCTGGCAGCTCAACGATGCGGTAGAAGATCCAGGCAAAGAGAATCGAGCCTGCTATACCAATAAAAAGAATTACGATTCTTTGCCACACTTCATGGTAATGTTCCATCAATAGATAAATAATACTGCCGCCGCTTAAACCGTGGGTGAGGTAAAGTGAATAGGATATTTCACC
>JBIIBU010000230.1:0-3666 GCA_044239235.1 Flavobacteriales bacterium | reverse complement strand
CTACCTGATTAGTGATGGTGGTCGTACTCCATTCCGTTTGCACATGCGCCGTCCATGCTTTATTTATTATCAAGCATACGGTGAAATGATACGTGGTGGTATGTTGTCAGACGCGATCCTGACATTAAGTAGTTTGAATGTGATCGCAGGAGAATTAGACGCTTAATTAATAAGATATAATAATGGATATCGATAAAAGAGAGATCCGTTTCAATGATGAAACAATGGCCTTGGTGCAGAAGATTATCAAGCGTTACCCTGAGGGACGCCACAAGTCTGCATTGATTCCTGTTTTGCACATCGCTCAGGCTGAATTTGGTGGATGGCTTAGTGCTCCTACTATGGATTACGTTGCCTCTATCTTGAACATTCAATCTATCGAGGTGTATGAAGTAGCCTCTTTTTACAGCATGTTCAACCTTCAACCAGTAGGTCATTGTTTGATCGAAGTTTGTCGTACAAGTTCATGTTGGCTAATGGGTGCTGAAGACGTTGTTCGTCACATTGAAAAGAAACTAAACATTAAGAATGGCGAGACCACAAACGATGGTCAATTCACTCTTAAAACAGTAGAATGTCTAGGCTCATGCGGCACAGCGCCAATGATGCAGGTAGGACATGAATATCATGAAAATCTCACTTTAGAAAAAGTTGATCAACTTCTTGATCAATGGAAAGCTGAAGGTAAACGAAGCAGATACTGCTAATCATGGGAAAGAAATTATTACTCGAACATATTGATGTACCAGGAATTAATACCCTGAGTGTATATCGTTCTAAAGGTGGTTACAATGCATTGGAAAAAGCATTGAAACAAATGACACCCGAACAGGTAGTGGAAGAAGTAAAAACCAGCGGGCTTCGCGGTCGTGGTGGTGCAGGCTTCCCTACTGGTATGAAATGGAGTTTCCTTGCCAAGCCAGAAGGTGTTCCACGTTACGTGGTGTGCAATGCCGATGAGTCTGAGCCAGGAACGTTCAAAGACCGTTATTTGATGGAATACATCCCTCACCTATTGATAGAGGGAATGATCACATCGAGCTACGCTTTGGGAGCGCGCACTTCATACATCTACATCCGTGGAGAGTATTTTTATGTTGCACAAATTCTTGAAAAAGCAATTGCTGAAGCATACGAATCAGGACTACTCGGAAAGAATATTTTCAATTCTGGTTTCGATCACGATTGTTATGTTCAAGTAGGTGCTGGAGCATATATCTGCGGAGAAGAAACAGCGTTGTTGGAATCGTTGGAAGGAAAACGTGGTAACCCACGTATCAAACCTCCATTCCCGGCGATTGCTGGTCTTTACGGCTGTCCAACTGTGGTAAACAACGTTGAAACAATTGCAGCTGTAGTACCAATCGTAAATCACGGTGGTGCTCATTATGCATCTGTTGGTATCGGTCGCAGCACAGGAACAAAATTGATTTCAGCTTCTGGTCACATTAAAAAACCAGGAGTGTATGAAATTGAAATGGGTATTACAGTAGAAGACTTTATATATAGCGACGAATATTGTGGAGGTATTATCGGTGATCGCAAGCTTAAAGCTGTTGTTGCCGGTGGTTCATCCGTTCCAATTCTTCCTGCTGACTTAATTCTAAAATTAGCGAATGGCGAACCAAGACTTATGTCTTACGAAAGCCTTGCTGACGGCGGATTTGCAACAGGTACAATGTTGGGGTCTGGTGGTTTCATCGTAATGGATGAGAGCACTAGTATTGTAAAAAACCTTTACACCTTCACTCGTTTCTATCATCACGAAAGCTGCGGACAATGCAGTCCTTGTCGTGAGGGTACTGGATGGATGGAGAAAATTCTTCACAAGATTTTGGATGGTAATGGAACGATGTCAGACATCGATTTGCTTTGGGATATTCAAAGTAAAATTGAAGGAAAGACAATCTGTCCGCTAGGTGATGCAGCAGCATGGCCAGTAGCGGCAGCTATCCGTCACTTCCGTGGAGAGTTTGAGGAATTTGTTCGCTCAGGAAAATCAATTAAAGACGTTAAACATTACTATCGCTTGAACGGACTCGCAGAGCCTGCTCAATAATAGTAAATCCCAATAGAATCGATGGCAAAAGTTACAATCGACGACATTACAATAGAAGTTCCAGATGGTACTACTATTCTTCAGGCGGCGCGCATGATTGGAGGTGACGTAGTTCCTCCAGCGATGTGTTATTATTCTAAATTAAAAACTAGTGGTGGATACTGCCGCACATGCATAGTAAAAGTAGAGCAAGGATCTGAAAAGGATCCTCGTCCTATGCCTAAGCCTGTAGCTTCATGTCGCACTACGGTTATGGATGGAATGGTCGTGCGCAACCATACTTCACCAGAAGTTTTGGAAGCACGTGCAGGCGTTGTTGAGTTCCTTCTTATCAATCACCCACTTGATTGCCCAGTATGCGATCAAGCAGGTGAATGTAACCTTCAAGATTTGAGCTATGCTCATGGTAAGGCTGAAACGCGCTATGAATTTGAGCGTCGTGAATTCGAAAAAATCGATATTGGAGATAAGATTCAACTTCACATGAACCGTTGCATTCTATGCTACCGTTGTGTGAAAGTAGCTGACCAACTTACAGACGGTCGTGTGCACGGTGTATTGAATCGTGGTGATGTTGCTGAGATTTCTACGCACATTCAAAACAGTGTAGAAAATGATTTCTCTGGAAACATGATTGATGTTTGTCCAGTTGGAGCGCTTACTGATAAGACCTTCCGTTTTGCAAGCCGTGTTTGGTATACCAAACCCGTAGATGCTCATCGTGATTGTCCAACATGTGCTGGTAAAGTAAGATTGTGGTACAAAGGTGAAGATGTTCTTCGTGTAACTGCACGCAAGGATCAATACAGTGAAGTAGAAGATTGGATTTGCAACGAGTGTCGCTTCGATAAGAAGAACACTGCAGATTGGGTAATTGAAGGTCCTTCAAAAATTGATAGACATTCTGTTATTTCAGCAAATCATTACGACAGTCTTCGTGTAATGAAAGCGACAATTGCTCGTCAAAAATCTGCTCTTCCTCATGGAGAGAAGACTACGCTTGGACATGGAGCGCTTGATCCAAACAACATTCACAATCACGGAGATAAAAAATAATCTGATAAAGAAGAACAGATATGGATTCTATGCTTCTATATAAAGCGATTCTCGTAGTAATCGTATTTGCTGTCTCTCTTGGAGTTGCAGCTTATATGACCTGGGGAGAACGTAAAATCGCAGCGATTCTGCAAGATCGCGTTGGACCAAACAGAGCAGGTCCTTTCGGACTTTTCCAACCATTAGCCGATGGTTTGAAAATGTTTATGAAAGAAGAAATGATTCCTGGCACTTCGAATAAAGCATTGTTCATACTTGGACCTTGCTTCTTTATGTTGACCGCCTGTATGACTGGTGTTGTTATTCCATGGGGAAGTGGTATTACAATCGACGGAGTTACTTATCCGCTGCAAATTACAGATATCAATATCGGACTGCTTTATATGATTGGTGTTGTATCTATCGGCGTATATGGTATCATGATTGGTGGTTGGGCATCAAACAACAAGTATTCATTGATGGGTGCGCTTCGTGCATCTTCACAAATGATCTCTTATGAAATTGCAATGGGTCTTGCACTGATTGCATTGGTAATGTGGACCGGAACTCTC
>JBIIBU010000228.1:0-3676 GCA_044239235.1 Flavobacteriales bacterium | reverse complement strand
ATCAGAAGGCATGCTTAACTGAAGCACTGATACACCTGTGGAGTTCGGGAAATTATCTGCATAAACCAACTGGCCGTTGATATTGTACATTCTAAGTTGCAGCGTGCCATCGATAACCTTTTCTTTCAAGTCTACCATAAGAACGGTCTCAATGCCATTTTTCAAAATTGTAAGGTCGCTTTCTTCAGAATTTTCGGAAATAGATTCATCTACAACCTGCACTGCAGCGATATCTTCTTGTGGATTTTGTAAAGTCATTCCTGAAGGCGCAGCGCCTGGAGCTATTGCATAATAGCAATATGGACCCCAACTTCCTTCTTGTGGCGAGTTGCAAGATGTGATAGAAGGTTTGAAGCATGTGCGATAGGTCGCTCCAGCAACATTTCCAACAATATTATATCCTGAATTTGTATTATTCAAAACCACCACAGGAGGAGCAATTGGAGCGTATGGAGGAGTAGGACTTACACGAGTACTTTGAAAGTGATAGTTACTCACATTGGCGATGTAATTCACATCCATGTATGTGAAAGGCTGTAAAACTGTATTGCACAAATTGGAGGGAATTGTAATCGTTGGCATCGGTGGAGTATAAACTGTTAGCGGAGCTGAATTTGCTCCGTTAGGACCGCACCAATCACTCCAAAGATTTGTGTTGCATGATGCTTTCACACGAACCATTACTTGATAAATGCGATTGTAGCGAAGACAATTGCATTTAATATCCAAGTCAATTGTACTATTATTCGTTGAATCACAGGTGATAGTCGTACCATTTTGACTAACAAATCTCCATTGATATGCGGCACCTCCGCACGTAAAAGCAGCACTAATTGTTGATCCTAGGCCAATAGTTTGTGGAGAGGTAGCTAATATATTCGTTGTAGGACCAGTTTGGAAAACTAGAGGTCTCGGCAAGCTTTCACCGCACCAATGTCCATCTACTTGCACCTCTACAAAGCAGTCATAGTTGATACCGAAACATACACAAGTGAATTGGCTGGTTAAAATAATTGTATTTGAACCGGAGACTGTCGCCGTGCAACCACCGTTGTTTGGTGTTGAAGTTGGAACTAATCTGAAGCGTGTATTGGTTACCGAAGGAGTAACGTTATTTCTTTTGATTTGGTCGCAAAGCGCATAACCATCAGCATCTACAGAAGGATAGAATCCTGTTCTTACTTCAGCAACAGGATAAAATTCTACTGCTAGTGTAAAAGAAGAACCGGTCGCCAGAGCTGTTGAGCTAATTCTAAAATAATAATCTTGTCCAGGAATGATCGCATTAGTCGTAGGAGTTGTGCGCATGATGCTTCCAGTAACGCACTCTTTGTAAGTAACAGTCGCATCGTAGAAATCGATGACCGGAGAAAAAGCAGCTGAATTCGCTGTGATTTTTACTGCCCTTGTTCCATTTGTGCTGAGGCCTGGAACAGGGATGTTGAATTTGAACCAACGAACCGATTGCGATCCAACACATGTGTTGAATGTTTGACCTGATCCTAGAACTAAGCTGTATGTAGTTGTAGTGGGAGCAGCGCCCGTGTACGCGACAGGAGTGACAGTAACAGCTGTAGCTGGAGTTGCTTGGGAGAATACGCTTAATGTTGAAATACAACACAATACAAAGAAAAGTAAAGACTTTCTCATGTTCTAACTTGGTTTTTTGAATTTCAAATATAGCGAAATATTTAATCCGCTATACATCAAAGGATTCACTCGAAAATGAAGTGTAAAAGTGCGGTCTTTCTAATTGATGATGCGTTTCGTTAGATATCTTTTTGAATATAAGTATGATATCTTCGGAATTGGCACTTTGAGCGATGCCGTCTTCCACTAGTGCTTCGGCATAATCTCCTCCAAGAAAATTGCCTGTCCAAGCAAAATTGACCACGTTTTTTCCAATTGCGTCAAAAAAGGTTGTGCTGTAAATGCTGACTTGAATTTTGGCAATTTCTAAATACTCAGAAATGCTGCTATGAAGTGGTGCAATTTCTAATTTGTCGCTAGCAAGATCGTTATACTTTTCAATCTCTTTTTCAAATGGATGAAGCTTTAATATAATTCTCCAATCAGGATGATTTTGAATTGAAGCAGCGAGTTCTTTTATTCTTGGAATGAACAACCCATGAAGCGTTTTTTGAGATGCAATTAATATCACATTTTCCTTCGCTTTTTCTTGCTGATTAGCTTCTTTAGAACTCATGTAATCGCCAGCAATTACTAGCTGTTCAGGGCTCCATTCAGCGCCTTTTGCAAGCACATCTTTCCAGTATTGACCAAATAGCAAAATTCTATTTGGAAAGAATGCCTTCTCTAAGTTTTTCTTGAATGCTTTATCATACACATAATACAGATCATGCTTGTTGATCAAGCCGTGTTGCAGTTCAATTGTTTCGATGCCGCAATCAGAAGCGGCCGCTATTATTCCTTCGTTGTGATAATGTCGAATGAAAAATAATTTCTTGATTTTACCTTTTTTAAAAATGGGTAAATAGCGGATGTATGAAACGAGAAAAAGATGCAAACACGATTGAATAAGTTCTTTTTCTTCAATGCTATAATAGTCGCTGTTACGAAGTTTTTTTGCGACGTCGTTTACCTCTTTCAACATCATGTCAAAAGCCATTCCTGAAGGAAATGAAAGGTTATCTAAATCAGCAAGAGAATAGTCGCAAGGAAGACCATGCTGTGGGTTTTCATTGATTGATGTGTACTTGGATTTCGGAAGTGTTTTTTGAATTTTCTGGAAAAAAGTGGAGGTGTGATTTCCGTCTTCATCAATGTGAACTCGTCCTGGATCGAGCATCACAATTTCATTGAGTTGAAATCTTGTTGCCTTACTTTTTAAAAGTGATTTTAGTTTCCATCTCAGTTTCTGAACAAATAGCGGAAGATGGAAGAATGTCTTTAGTTTCTTGTTTTTTATCTCTAGAAAAGAATAGACAATTCCATGCTGAAATATTTTGAAAAATGAGTTTCTAGACCCCATGAATTCATCGCGTCCTTCAAGTCTTTTTTTCAACCAATCATTGGCTTGTGAAAAGGTTTTTGTACTCATAAAACTGTGATGATCTTTTCTCTTTGCGGTGTCATTTCTCCAATGCAATGATCTGCAATTCCTTGTAAGCCAAAGTCACCAACACATTGCAAATACTCGTCTACAGCATCTTTTGCTACACTTACTAAAAGACCGCCACTTGTTTGAGGATCGCACAAAATGAATAATTGTTCAGCAGTTAATGTGGTCGATTTTGATGAATAGGCCGAGAAATTTTTGGTGGTCATATCAGGGTAGATAAACTGACTAGCATATCTCTTTGCAGCAGGTATCAACGGGATTTTATCGAATGAAATTTCAGCTGAAAGATTGCTTCCTTCAGTCATTTCAATCAAATGGCCTAATAAACCAAAACCTGTGACATCAGTAATAGCGTTGACACCTGGAATTTTACCCAATGCTTCTCCCATTTTATTGAGAGCGCACATGTATGAAACAGCTGCTAAAAGATCGCCCTCTGAGGCCACGCCTCTTTTAGCGGCTGTAGAGATAATTCCAAGTCCAAGTGGCTTTGTGATATACAGTTGATCGCCTGCTTTTGCCGTGTTATTTTTTTTAAGATGTTCAGGCAGAACAGTTCCCGTTACAGCTAGCCCAAAGAACGGTTCTGGACTT
>JBIIBU010000227.1:0-3679 GCA_044239235.1 Flavobacteriales bacterium | reverse complement strand
TCATAAGTATTATTTATAGAGCACTTGGTCTAATATTGTTTTGCAATACTTAATAAAACCAATTATGAAAAAGAATCTAATTTGCGCAGTTTGCGCTGCAGCAGCTATGTTTATTAGCACAGTTGCAAGTTCTCAAATGACTTATGGTGGCCGTCTTGGTCTTAACCTAGCTAACATCTCAGGTGACTATGGAGATTCAGAAGCTCCTGGAATGTTGACTTCATTCTATGTTGGAGGTGTTTTGAATTATGAACTTAGCGATAAATTGTCTCTTGCTCCAGAGTTGAATTTCTCTGTAAAAGGCGCAACTAGCAATTTTGAAACAAGCTTTACCATTTTAGATATAACTACTTCTACCAAGACAGATGTGAAGTCTTCAATGAGTTATCTTGAAATTCCGGTGAATGTTGGCTTCAAATTTTCTGATGCTCTAAGCGTGAAAGCTGGTCCTTATGTTGGTCTTCTTATGGGAGCAAAAACAACTGGCACAAGCGAAACTACTGTAGCTGGGGTTACTACTTCAACTGACATCGATGATGACAGTAAAGAAGGCCTTGCAGGCACAGATTTCGGGATCAATGTAGGCCTTGCTTATGCAATGGAAAGCGGTTTCGGTGTTGAAGCTCGTTTTTCTCAAGGATTGTCTAACATATATGATATCGACGGTATGGACGATACATTCTCAAATCGTGTTATATCTGTTGGTGTATTCTACCTTTTGGGTAACTAATATTTAAGACTTTTAAAAAAAGCCTCTCTCGTCTCGACGGGAGAGGCTTTTTTCATTTTAACTTCGCCGCATGAGTTCAAAGCAAAGAACATTAAGCGGACCTGTGCATCTTGCGGGTGTTGGTCTGCATACAGGTGCTAAGGTTAACCTTACTATTTTACCTGCTCCAGAGAACCATGGCTACAAATTCCAACGAGTGGATTTGCCCGAACAGCCCATCATTCGCGCTGATGCCGATTTAGTCGTTAATACTCAACGTGGAACTACTCTTGAAGAAAATGGAGCGCGTGTTCACACTACGGAGCACGTACTTGCTGCCATTTACGGCAGTAAAATCGATAATGCTCTGATTCAGTTAGATGGCCCCGAGGTCCCTATCATGGACGGAAGTGCTTGGGAATTTGTTCAAGCGATTGAAAAAGTAGGTTGTGTTGATCAAAACGCGGATCGACAGTATTTGAATCTCACAGACAATATCACATACGAAGATGCTGAAAAAGGCATCGAAATGCTTGCTGTACCAACAACTGGTGGAGAATTCAGAGTGACTGTAATGGTAGATTACAATTCTCCCATACTTGGCACTCAGCATGCTCACATGTACCAATTAAATCATTTCGTTGAAGAAATATCTCGTTGTAGAACGTTTGTTTTTTTGAGAGAGCTTGAGCTTCTTGCAAAAAATGGATTGATTAAAGGTGGTTCATTGGATAATGCAATCGTAATGGTGGATCAACCATATAGCGAAGCACAGATTAAAGATATCCTTAAGCAACTTGGAAAAGAAGATTTAGAAGTGAAAGTGGAAGGTATTGGGGTGCTCAATACAGTGAAACTTCAATATGAGAACGAGCCAGCTCGTCATAAACTTCTTGATATCGTTGGTGACCTTGCTTTGGTTGGTCGTTTCATCAGAGGACATATCCTCGCTGCACGTCCAGGCCACTACGGGAATGTTGAGTTTGCTAAGATTTTGAAAGGTCTTATAAAAAAGCAGAAAGATGCGAATCCAACTTTTGATCTTTCTAAAAAGCCACTTTATGACATTAATGACATCGCTAAGATGTTGCCTCACAGATACCCATTCCTATTGGTAGACAAGATTTTGGAGATGGATAAGGAAGGTGTTGTGGGTGTGAAGAATGTGACGATGAACGAGCCTTTCTTCCAAGGTCACTTCCCAAATAACCCTGTCATGCCCGGGGTTCTGCAAGTAGAAGCCATGGCACAAGTAGGAGGAATATTTGCACTTTCTCAAGTAGAAGATCCAGAAAATTATAGCACCTATTTCATGAAAATTGATGGTGTTAAGTTCAAGCAAAAGGTACTTCCTGGAGACACTCTTGTATTCAAATTGAATCTTGAGTCTCCAATACGCCGCGGACTCGTAAACATGAAAGGTATTGCCTACGTAAATGGTGTAATTGTTTGCGAAGCAATAATGCTTGCTCAAGTCGTACGAGATCGTGTTCAAAAAGAAAATAACGTAGAACAAACAGCATGATTAGTAATTTGACAGTAATTGACCCACGCGCTAAGATTGGTGCTAATGTGGAGATTGGACCATTTACTACCATAGCTGGTGATGTTGAAATTGGAGAAGGAACGTGGATTGGACCAAATGTTACCATCATGGATGGTGCTAGAATTGGCCGCAATTGTCGCATTTTTCCAGGGGCCGTTATTTCTGCTGTACCTCAAGATTTGAAATACGAAGGAGAACAATCAACAACAGAAATTGGTGATAATACTACCATTCGTGAATGTTGCACTTTGAACAGAGGAACTAAAGACAGAATGACCACTAAGGTTGGAAAAAACTGTCTTTTAATGGCCTACGTGCACATCGCTCACGATGCTTTTGTGGGAGATAACTGCATCATTGCAAATTCTGGAAATATCGCAGGACACGTAGATATCGAAGATTGGGTAATCATCGAAGGTGTGGTGGCTGTGCAACAATTCATACGAATTGGCCAACATAGCTTCATCGCTGGTGGATCACTAGTTCGTAAGAATGTTCCTCCGTTTATCAAAGCTGCACGTGAACCATTAAGTTATGCCGGCGTCAACACTGTTGGATTAAGAAGACGTGGTTTTGAAAACGAAACTATTGCACATATTGAAGATGTTTATCGCATGATTTACGTTCACAACAGCAATATTAGCATAGCAATGCATGCTGCTGAAATGGAATTGCCAAACACTACAGAAAAAGAAACTATCCTGGATTTTATTCGCCAGTCAGATAAAGGGATTATTCGCGGTCCTCAGGGATTATAATATTGGAAATATCATTAACTAATATAGGTAAGCGCTACAACCGGGAATGGATTTTTCGCGGTATAAATGCGACTTTTCGTGCTGGTGATTCTATTGCAATTCTCGGTGCAAATGGTAGCGGCAAGTCAACCTTACTTCAAGTGTTCAGCGGATATCTTACTCCCTCTGAGGGGAGCATTCAATGGCATGATGATGGAAAGCGAATTGGTGTTGAAAATATCTTTCGTGATGTCGCATTGGCCACTCCGTATATGGCGAATTACGATGAGTTTACGCTTCAAGAAAACATCGATTTTTTTCTCTCTTTTAAAAAATTTACAAACAACATTTCAGTTCGCGAAGCGGCTGATATGATGGGGCTTTCAAAACAATTAAATAAACAGCTTAAGCACTATTCAAGTGGAATGAAGCAGAGAGTGAAACTTGGATTAGCTATTCTGTCGGACTCTAAGATTCTTCTTCTTGACGAACCCTCTTCGCATCTCGATGTAAATGCAATTGCTTGGTATCAAGATTTACTGAAAAAGCATTCTTCAGAACGCGTTGTTTTTGTTGCTTCCAACAAAGAAGAAGCGGAAACAATCGGATGCAACTTGAAAATAAATATTGAAGACTTTAAGCTACTTGATGCCCAGGTCTAAGTAGATCATTAACGGTTTTTACAGG
>JBIIBU010000023.1:0-14480 GCA_044239235.1 Flavobacteriales bacterium | reverse complement strand
CTAAAGCTCGTTACCGTAACTATCAACACAGCTCGCCCAGGTGTAATCATCGGTAAAGCAGGATCTGAAGTAGATAAGCTCAAAGAAGAGTTGAAGAAACTCACTGGTAAGGATGTGCAAATCAACATCTTTGAGATTAAACGCCCAGAACTAGATGCTCGCCTAGTAGCAGACGGAATCTGCCGCCAAATTGAAGGACGTATCAGCTACCGCCGCGCAACTAAAATGTCGATCGCAAGCTCCATGAGAATGGGTGCGGAAGGTATTAAAGTTACAATCGCTGGTCGTGTAAACGGTGCCGAAATCGCTCGCTCTGAAACGTACAAAGAAGGAAGAACTCCTCTTCATACGCTTCGCGCAGACATCGACTATCATCATGCAGAAGCTCACACAGCATACGGTCGTATCGGTGTGAAAGTATGGATCTGCCGCGGTGAAGTTTATGGAAAGCGTGACCTAAGCCCAAACTTTGGTCAAGCAGCTACCTCAAGCAAACGCGCAGGTGGAAATGAAAGAAGTGGACGTGATGATCGTGGCGGACGCGACAACCGTAGAGGTGGTCAAGGACGTGGCGAGAGAAAAGAACGTCGCGGATAATAAAATTACGAACTGAGTCAAGATAAACGACCATGTTACAGCCAAAAAGGACGAAATACAGAAAGCAGCAAAAAGGCAAGATCAAAGGAATCGCTCACCGCGGTTCGTCTCTAGCCTTCGGAAGCTTCGCTATCAAAACCATGGATGAAGGCTTTATCACTTCACGCCAGCTTGAAGCTGCCCGTGTAGCCCTCACCAGGTTCATGAAAAGGGAAGGTAAAGTTTGGATACGAATTTTCCCGGACAAACCAATCACCACAAAACCCGCAGAGGTTCGTATGGGTAAAGGTAAAGGAGCTCCAGATCACTGGGTAGCCGTTATCAAACCAGGAAGAATCCTCTTCGAAGCAGAAGGAGTTCCTCTTGCTGTGGCTGAAGAAGCTCTTCGCTTGGCAGCGCAAAAACTGCCTTGCAGAACCAAGTTCATCGTTCGTCCAGATTACGCAGAATAATAATTGCAGCCATGAAAGCTGAAGATATCAGAAATATGTCAGAAACTGACATCCTTGCACAAATCAAGGAAGAGAAAGCGGCGTTGGCCAAAATGAAATTTGGTCACCACATCGCTGGAACAGAAAACCCAATGCTTATCCGAGCAAAGCGTCGCGCTATAGCTCGTATGAACACGGTGTTAAACGAAAGAAAAAACAATAAATAGGATCCTTGTAATGGAAAGGAATCTTCGTAAAGAAAGAATCGGTGTTGTTACATCATCAAAGATGAACAAATCTATCGTTGTAACGGTAGAAACCAAAGTAATGCACCCAAAATACGGTAAATTCGTAAAGCACTCTAAAAAGTTCATGGCACATGACGAAAAAGAAGAGTGTGGTCTCGGAGATACAGTAAAAATCATGGAAACTCGTCCACTCAGTAAGCTAAAGCGCTGGAGACTAGTTGAAGTAATTGAAAAGGCTAAATAAGCCGCTAAAAAGATTTTGAGCTATGATACAAAATGAGTCTCGACTTAAAGTAGCAGATAACAGTGGCGCTCGCGAAGTTCTCGTGATCCGCGTACTGGGCGGTACACGTCGCCGCTACGCTTCGCTGGGTGACCAGATCGTGGTTACCGTTAAGGATGCACTTCCCAGCGGAAACGTGAAGAAAGGTGCTGTCTCTAAGGCAGTAATCGTTCGCACCAAAAAAGAGGTTAGAAGAGCTGACGGAAGCTATATTCGTTTCGACGATAATGCTGTTGTTCTCCTCAACAACCAAGGTGAGCTTCGCGGAACCCGTATATTCGGTCCCGTGGCACGTGAACTACGTGAAAAAGACTACATGAAGATCATATCATTGGCTCCTGAAGTCCTTTAAAAGAACAATAAAAAGTAAGAGCGATGTTTAAGCGACTCAAAATAAAAAAAGGCGACTTGGTTGTAGTGACCAGCGGCGACAACAAGGGCAAACAAGGCCGTGTGTCGAGCGTTGATCGTGGATCAGATCGTGCAACTGTAGAAGGTCTTAACCTGGTGACAAAACACCGCAAGCCTTCTGCGCAAAACCCACAAGGTGGAATCGAGAAAATCGAGGCTGGTATTCATATCAGCAACCTTATGGTTATCGATAACAAAGGAAACGGTACTCGCGTTGGACGCAGAAGAAATTCTGAAGGAAAACTAGAGCGCTTTTCTAAAAAATCAGGGGAGACACTCAAATGAGCTACGTACCACGCTTAAGAAAAAAATATAGCGAAGAAATCGCTCAGAATCTTAAAACAAGATTCGAATACACTTCAACGATGCAAGTGCCTCGCATCACTAAAGTGTGCCTTAACCAAGGTCTTGGTAAAGCAACTTCAGATAAGAAAATTATCGACGCTGCTGTGGAAGAGATGACACTTATTGCTGGTCAAAAGGCTGTTGCTACTCTTTCTACTAAGGATATCTCTAACTTCAAACTCCGTAAGGGTGTTGCAGTAGGAGCTAAGGTAACTCTTCGTGGTGATCGTATGTACGAATTCTTGGATCGCTTGATTGCTGTATCTTTGCCTCGTACTCGTGACTTCCGCGGTGTTAAGTCTTCAGGATTTGACGGACGTGGTAACTTCACATTCGGTGTTAAAGAACAAATCATTTTCCCTGAAATCGATCTAGAAAAGATCAAAGCTCTCAACGGTTTGGATATCACTTTGGTGACTACCGCAAAAACCAATGAAGAAGCTAAAGCTCTTCTTGAAGAATTCGGATTCCCATTCACTAAATAAAATTACCACTAAAGAATACCATGGCTAAGGAATCAATGAAAGCCCGCGAGCGTAAACGCATCGCATTGGTTGAAAAATACGCTAAGAAGCGTGCAGAATTGAAAGCAGCTGGAGACTGGGATGCATTGCAATTGCTTCCAAAGAACAGCAGCGCGGTACGTGTAAGAAACCGTTGCCAATTGACTGGTCGCCCTCGTGGTTACATGCGTCAATTCGGTCTCTGCCGTAACCAATTCCGCGAACTAGCGCTCGAAGGAAGAATCCCAGGCGTGAAAAAAGCAAGCTGGTAATTTTTATTCACTAAAGAAACGAACGGAACAATGTTTACCGACCCGATAGCAGACTATCTAACCCGAATCAGAAACGCACAGATCGCTCGCCACAAAGTGGTAGAAATCCCAGCGTCTAACCTTAAGAAGGAGATCACTAAAATCCTTCACGATTCAGGTTACATCCTCAACTTCAAATTTGATGAGGGCCAACCAGGTACTATCAAAATCGCTTTGAAGTACAACCCAAAGACTAAAACTCCTGCAATCACCAAGATTCAGCGTGTATCTTCTCCAGGCCACCGTAAATATACGGGCGCTGATGAGTTGCCTCGCGTACTCAACGGTCTAGGTATTGCCGTGATGTCAACATCTAAAGGTGTAATGACAGACAAACAAGCCCGCACTGAAAACGTAGGCGGAGAGGTATTGTGCCTCGTTTACTAAGATAAAGAATTAAAAAAACTTTTTGACCCATGTCAAGGATAGGTAAAGCACCAATCACAATCGCAGCAGGAGTTGAAGTGAAATTCGACAAAGGCATCGTAACTGTGAAAGGTCCAAAAGGCGAATTGAGCCAAGATATTGACTCAAGCATCAACATCGAGATCCAGGACGGACAAATCACTTTGTCTCGTACTAGCGACCACCGCGATGTTCGTTCAAAACACGGACTATACCGCTCTCTAATCAACAATATGATTGTTGGTGTGAGCACCGGTTGGAAACGCGATCTCGAAATGATCGGGGTAGGTTACAGAGCGAAAACAACTGGTCAACAGTTGGAGCTAACTCTTGGTTTCTCTCACCCAATCATTTTCGAACTTCCTACAGAGATCAAAGTTTCTGCAAAAGCAGAAAAAGGGGAGAACCCAAGCATCACTCTAGAGAGCTTCGATAAACAACTTATCGGTCAGGTTGCGGCGAAAATCCGTAGTCTGCGTGCTCCTGAGCCTTACAAAGGAAAAGGTGTTCGTTACGTTGGAGAATTTGTACGCAAGAAAGCTGGTAAGTCAGCAGCTAAATAATATTGGAATAAAGCAATGGCATTCAGCAAAGAAGCTCGTAGAGCAAAAATTCGCACCCGCATCAGAGCTACTGTTAAGGGCACTGCAGCAAGACCTCGTCTATCTGTGTTCCGTAGCAATAGCCAAATTTATGCCCAGATCATTGATGATCTTCAAGGTGTAACAATAGCCGCTTCATCTTCATTAACCATGAAAGATGCACAAAAAGTGGCGAAAATTGAACAAGCTAAATTGGTTGGCCAACAAATCGCAGAACGCGCTAAGGCAGCTGGTATCAGCGAAGTCGTTTTCGACAGAGGTGGCTACCTTTATCACGGACGCATTAAATCATTGGCCGACGCAGCTCGTGAGGCAGGCCTTAAATTCTAATAAATCATGGCAGAAACTAAAGTAGTTCGCTCTAGCGAAACAGAATTGAAAGACCGCCTGGTAGCTGTTAACCGCGTTACCAAAGTAACAAAAGGAGGTCGCACCTTCGGATTTGCCGCAATCGTTGTTGTTGGTAATGAAAATGGTGTTGTTGGCCATGGTCTAGGTAAGTCTAAGGAAGTATCAGAAGCTGTTACAAAAGCAGTTGAAGACGCTAAGAAAAACCTTATTCAAGTGCCTGTTCACAAAGGAACTATTCCTCACGAACAAAGCGGTAAATTTGGCGGAGCTCGTGTATTCATCAAACCTGCATCTCACGGTACTGGCGTTATCGCCGGCGGTGCTATGCGTGCTGTTCTTGAATCAGCTGGTGTTACCGACGTATTGGCGAAGTCTAAAGGTTCTTCGAACCCACACAACGTGGTAAAAGCTACCCTAGACGCACTTTCTCGCCTTCGCAACGCTCAAGATGTTGCTCGCATGCGCGGCATCTCATTGGATAAAGTATACAACGGTTAATTAACTGATTAGAGAAAATGGCAAAAGTTGTTATAACTCAAGTACGCAGTGCTATCGATCAACCTGAACGTCAAAAATTGACAATCCAGGCTTTGGGTATTAAAAAACTCAACGTACCGGTAGAGAAGGACCTTTCTCCTAACATCAAGGGAATGATCCGCGCAGTTAGCCACTTACTTAAAGTGGAATACAAATAAGAATCTTTAAAAAGATAACGATAATGGATCTTAGTACCCTAAAGCCTGCAGAAGGCTCAACAAAAAACCGCAAGCGTATTGGCCGCGGTGAAGGTTCAGGTCACGGTGGAACATCTACTCGTGGTCACAAAGGAGCTGGTTCTCGCGCTGGTAACAAGCGTAAAATCGGTTTCGAAGGTGGTCAGATGCCTTTACAACGCCGTCTGCCTAAATTCGGTTTTAAAAACATCAACCGCGTTGAATATAAAGGTATTAACCTTGATACTCTTCAATTCCTTGCTGACAAATACAGCCTTACCGAAATTTCTCACGATACACTCGTAGAACACGGTATCTGCGGTAAAAAAGATCTAGTGAAAATCCTAGGTCGTGGCGAACTTAAAGGCAAATTGAACGTTACCGCTCATGGTTTCTCTGCAACTGCTAAAGATGCAATCGAAAAACTAGGTGGTGCTGTTACAACACTCTAAGAATTGTTTATGAAAGAATTTATCAAGAAAATAGGGGATATCTACAGACATGAGGAGCTGAGAAAGAAAATCGGCTTCACTTTGCTTCTGTTGCTCGTTTATCGTATCGGGTCTTTCATCGTATTGCCTGGTATCGATACTGCGAAACTTGACGATGGTTCACAAGGTGGAATCCTCGGGTTGCTTGGTCTATTCACTGGTGGTGCATTTAGCCGTGCTTCGATCTTCGCACTCGGCGTTATGCCATACATCTCAGCTTCTATCGTAATCCAACTTCTTGGTCTGGCGGTGCCTAGCATCCAAAAACTTCAAAAAGAAGGTGAAAGCGGTAGAAAGAAAATCAACCAATGGACTCGTTTCCTGACGATCCTTATTGCTGTGGTACAAGCTCCTAGCTACATCACACAATACGTTCCTGTAGATGCTACACCCAATACCTATTTCTGGACGCTTAGTTCAGTAATTATTCTCACTTGTAGCACTCTGTTTGTAATGTGGATTGGTGAGAAAATCACTGACAAAGGGATTGGAAACGGTACCTCATTGATTATCATGACTGGTATCATCTCCGATATCCCACGTGGTATCTTCTCTGAAGCTACCTCTCAAACATTGTTCTTCTTCTTGATTGAAATCGCATTCATGGTACTCGTAATTGGTGCTGTAGTTGCTATTACTCAAGCTATTCGCAGGATCCCTGTGCAAATGGCTAAAATGAGTAACAGCGGTGGTTTCATGCCTCAAGGTGAAGGAGCGCGATCTTACATTCCACTTCGCGTCAACTCAGCGGGTGTAATGCCAATCATTTTCGCTCAAGCAATTATGTTTATCCCGGCTATCCTTCAAAACAACGAAAGCCTTCAAGATAGCAAGATTCTTCAGAGCTTAACTGATTCAACAGGATGGGGTTACAACCTTCTTCTGTTCGTTATGATTATCCTGTTCACGTTCTTCTATACAGCTATTGTAACTAATCCAAATACAATTGCTGATGATTTGAAAAGAAATGGTAACTTTGTGCCCGGAGTGAAGCCTGGGAAACCAACTGCAGAATTCATTGATAAAGTTTTGTCGAATATTACCCTTCCAGGTGGTATCTTTGTCGGCCTTATCGCAATTCTTCCAGCAGTTGTTATGATGGTAGGACTTACCAAGACACAAATGTTTGGACAGTTTTTCGGTGGTACTTCATTACTTATTACTGTAGGTGTGATCCTTGATTTGTTACAACAGATTGAGAGTCACCTGCTTTCTCGTCACTATGATGGTCTGATGAAATCAGGTCGTGTTAGAGGCCGAGTTACTACAGGAGTAGGAAACGGATATACAGCTTAATCATTAGCGTGAATAAGCCGGTTTATAAAACCGATGATGAGATAGAGCTCATCAGAGAAAGTTCTTTACTTGTTGGCAAAACATTAGCTGAATTAGCTTCTATGATTAGACCAGGCATTACCTGCTTGGAACTAGACAAAAGAGCTGAGGAGTTTATAAAGGATCACAATGCTTACCCTGGTTTTCTAGGATATAGCGGTTTTCCTAACTCAATTTGTGCTAGCATTAACAGTGCCGTTGTACACGGTATCCCAACCAATGCTCCTCTCAATGAGGGCGACATTGTGTCGGTTGATATCGGAGTACTCAAAGACGGATACTGGGGAGATTCGGCTTATACTTTTCCTGTTGGAGAAGTGAGCCCAGAGGTTAAAAAGCTACTCGATGTAACCAAAGAGTCTCTTTACCTCGGAATCGAACAGGCTATCGCAGGGAAGCGAATAGGGGATATCGGCCATGCCGTTCAATCCTTCGCTGAAGCAAATGGTTATGGTGTTGTGCGTGAACTTGTAGGACACGGTGTTGGTAAAAGCCTTCACGAAGCTCCAGAAGTTCCAAACTTCGGCCGCCGCGGTTCTGGCATGCAAATGCTAGAAGGATTGGTGATAGCAATTGAACCAATGATCAACCTCGGAACGAAAAACGTTAAGCAAATGAAAGATGGTTGGACCATCCAAACTGCAGACGGAAAACCAAGTGCACACTACGAGCACACAATTGTAGTAAGAAAGAACAAGGCTGAGATTTTATCAACTTTTGAATTGATTGAACAAGCGCTAAGCTTGAAATAATATATGGCAAAACAAACGTCAATTGAGTTAGATGGAGTTATCGTGGAAGCATTGTCAAATGCAATGTTCCGCGTTGAACTAGAGAATGGACACGTTATAATTGCCCATATTTCCGGTAAAATGAGAATGCACTACATCCGCATTTTACCAGGAGACAGAGTAAAGGTTGAAATGTCTCCCTATGACTTGACTAAAGGAAGAATTAGCTTCCGTTATAAATAAATTATTTGAACGACCATGAAAGTACGTGCATCGTTAAAGAAGCGTTCCGCTGATTGCAAAATCGTAAGCAGAAAAGGAAAGCTCTACGTAATTAACAAGAAGAACCCAAAGTTCAAACAAAGACAAGGATAAAAAATTTCCCTTAGTTTAAGGGTAACTAACCATATATCGAAAAATGGCAAGGATTTCAGGTATCGACCTACCGCGTAAAAAAAGAGGTGAAATTGGCCTCACGTACATCTACGGAATTGGACGCAGCACTGCTCGTCGAATTCTACTTACAAACGGTATTGATGTAAACAAGAAAGTTGAAGAATGGGATGATGACGATTTGTCAAAAATCCGTGGTATGATCACCAACGAAGTAAAAGTTGAAGGTGCTCTACGTTCTGAAGTTCAAATGAGCATCAAGCGTCTTATGGACATCGGTTGTTACCGTGGTGTTCGTCACCGTTCAAGCCTTCCGCTTCGTGGTCAATCCACAAAGAACAACTCACGTACTCGTAAGGGTAAACGTAAGACTGTTGCGAACAAGAAAAAAGCCGTTAAATAATAAATAGCCTTCAAGCAAAATAGTCATGGCTAAAGTAGAAAAGAAGAAAAAGAAGAATGTTGTTGTTGAAGCAGTAGGACAAGCACACGTGCAGTCTACATTCAACAATATCATCATCAGCCTTACCAACAATTCTGGTCAAGTGATCTCATGGTCATCTGCTGGTAAAATGGGATTCAGAGGCTCAAAAAAGAACACTCCGTATGCTGCTCAGCTCGCTGCTGAACAGGCTACTAAAGAAGCCTACGACCTAGGTCTTCGTAAAGTAAAGGTATACGTGAAAGGCCCTGGTGCCGGTCGTGAATCTGCAATCCGTACCATCCATGGTACAGGTGTAGAAGTGACCGAGATCGTGGACACAACACCACTACCTCACAACGGTTGCCGTCCTCCGAAGGCAAGAAGAATCTAATTTCAAGAACAAGACAACTCATTAAGAAATGGCTAGGTATATAGGCCCAAAAACCAAAATCGCTCGTAAGTTTCGTGAAGCAATCTACGGACCGGATAAAGCATTAGAAAAACGCAATTATCCTCCTGGACAACACGGACCAAATAAAAAACGTGCGAAACAATCGGAATACTCTACTCAGCTTGCTGAAAAGCAAAAAGCTAAGTACACTTACGGTATTCTTGAGCGTCAATTCTCAAACCTCTACAAAAAGGCTTCTGCTCGTCCAGGTGTAACTGGTGAGATCCTTCTTGCACTTTGCGAATCACGCCTCGATAACACTGTATTCCGTCTTGGAGTTGCAACTTCTCGCATGGCTGCTCGTCAACTCGTGTCGCATAGCCACATCACTGTTAACGGAAATGTTGTGAATATCCCTTCATACCAACTCCGCCCAGGTGACCGTGTAGCTGTTCGTGAACGCAGCAAGTCTTTGCCAGCAATCACTCTTGCTTTAGCTAATCGTAAGAAATTCGATTGGTTGGACTGGAACGATGCTGATAAGCAAGGTATCTTCATCAGCCACCCAGAGCGTGTGCAAATCCCTGAAAATATCAAGGAACAACTTATCGTCGAGTTGTACTCTAAGTAATCCATCAAAAATTAAATAACCACTCAATGGCTATACTCGATTTCGTAAAACCGGATAAAGTTGTGATGCTGGAAAGCAACGACTTTGCAGGGTCGTTCGAATTCCGCCCCCTCGAACCGGGCTTTGGAATCACTGTTGGTAATGCACTTCGTAGAATTCTTTTGTCTTCTCTTGAAGGTTTTGCCATCACCTCCCTCAAAATTGATGGAGTTGATCACGAATTCAGCTCAATTAAAGGTGTTACTGAAGATGTAACTGAAATCATCCTCAACCTTAAGCAAGTTCGTTTCAAACGTCAAATCGAAAATACCGATTACGAAAAAGTAGTTATTAATATCACAGGCCAAGATCAATTCAAAGCTGGAGATATTAGCAACTTTACTACTGGATTCCAAGTACTCAACCCAGATCTAGTGATCTGCAACATGGATTCTAAAGTAAAACTACGTATCGAACTTACTATCGGAAAAGGCCGCGGATACCGCCCAGCTGAAGAAAACAAAACTAACAGCGCCCCTGTTGGAACTATCTTCATCGACTCGGTTTTCACTCCTATCCGTAACGTGAAATTCAGTGTAGAAAACTACCGCGTTGAACAAAAGACTGACTACGAAAAGTTGATCTTGGAAATTCAAGGCGATGGCTCTATCACTCCTAAAAATGCACTTCAAGAAGCTGCTAAAGTTCTTATTCACCACTTCATGCTATTCAGTGACGAGCGTATCACGCTTGAAACAGAAGCTAAAAAAGAAGTAGAAGAATTTGACGAAAGTTCTCTTCACATGCGCCAACTCCTTAAAACCAAATTGGTGGATATGGATCTTAGCGTTAGAGCTCTTAACTGCTTGAAAGCTGCAGATATCGAAACTCTTGGCGACCTCGTTTCTTTCAATAAGAACGACTTGTTAAAGTTCCGTAACTTTGGAAAGAAATCCCTTACCGAGCTTGAAGAGCTTGTAGAAGGAAAAGGACTACAATTCGGAATGAACGTAGCCAAATACAAACTAGACAGAGATTAATTTGTACAACCACACTGGTAGTACCGAAGAAAAGTAGAAAATGAGACACGGTAGAACAATAAATCACCTCGGAAGAAGAGCAGAACACCGTCAGGCGCTCTTGATGAACCTCGCTTGTTCATTGATAGAACACAAGCGAATTAACACAACTGTTGCTAAGGCTAAAGCTCTTCGCAAATATGTTGAGCCACTTATCACGAAATCAAAAACCGATAGCACCCACAGCCGTCGTATCGTGTTCAGCTACCTTAAAAACAAAGAAGCTGTTACAGAATTGTTCCGTGAAGTTGCACCAAAAATCAACGATCGTCCAGGTGGATATGTACGTATCATCCGCACAGGATACCGTCCTGGTGATAATGCTGATACTTGCCTTATCGAACTAGTTGACTTCAACACTATCTACGGTAACGAAGCTGTTAAATCAGCTGCTAAAAAACGTACTCGTCGTGGTGGAGCTAAAAAGAAAGAAGATGGAACTGTAGAAGCTACTGATGCTGTTTCTGACGCACCAGCTGAAGAAGCAAAGCCAAAAGCTAAGCGCGCTACTAAAAAGAAAACTGACGAAGGTTCTGCTGAATAAGCTTGAATATTCTGATAATATTAAAAAAAGACCGTCTACTCGACGGTCTTTTTTTTTTAAGTGTTTGTTTCTGAATCTCCCTACTCACCACTCAATCCTCTATTCATACTGTTTCTCATTGTCATTCTGTTTCTATTTCTCATTCTCCTCACTTGATCCTCTATTCATTCTGTTTCTCATTGTCATTCTCTATTCTTGATCCTCTATTCATTCTGTTTCTCATTGTGATTCTGTTTCTATTTCTCATTCTCTATTCTTGATCCTCTATTCATTCTGTTTCTCATTGTGTTTCTGTTTCTATTTCTCATTCTCTAAACTTGATCCACTATTCATTCTGTTTCTCATTGTCATTCTGATTCTTAAAAAAATCTCAAGCCGATTCTCGGTGGTATTTTAAGAATGAGAAACAGAATCACAGTGAGAATGAATCGAGATTGGAGTTTCTCAGATCGAGTTTAAGAATGAGAATGACAATCAGAATCAGAATGAATAGAGATTGAGAGTATTGAGCATGGAGACTCTCAGTCAGAATGAATAGAGTCTGGAGTTTCCAGAGGGAGTTTAAGAAAGAGAATGACAATGAGAATCAGAATGAATAGAGATTTTTAGATCAGAGTCTTGAGTCCTAAGGCTCTAAATTCCTCGCCATAACAAATAGCATTTTCGAAATCTCGGAAGCTAGAATTAGCAAATTGGAATATACAACCTGATTAATCCTATCCTCTTGGTGAAGCATATCAAGTATTGCTGCGCATTCGAATATACTTCCTCTGGATATCGTAAAAAAGTGTCGTCGGTCTGGGTTGGTCTTTTTGGCTGACCCCTCTGCGATATTTAATACTACACTATATGATGCTCGCCCAAGTTGATCTCTAACGTGACGCTCCACTTTGGCCTCTTCCAAAATGAGCTTACAGTTCAAATAGAATTCTCGTGATTTACGATAGACTTCAAGTTTTTGAAAATCGAAGTAGATTAAATTCAATTCAGTATTCATAGTTTTCAAGTTTAAGGGAACAAAGCTATCCAAGCAGAATCGCATAAGGAAGTATATTTTGGTATATTTTATGGCGACTTTATTCTCTCCCCTCAATACTCTTAATCTCTATTCATTCTCATTCTGATTGTGTTTCTGTTTCTATTTCTCATTCTCTAAACTTGATACTCTATTCATTCTGTTTCTCATTGTGATTCTGACTCCATTTCTCATTCTCCTCACTCAATACTCTATTCATTCTCATTGTGATTCTGTTTCTGATTCTAAATCTCCCTCTCTAAACTTGAAACTCTATTCATTCTGTTTCTCATTGTGATTCTGTTTCTAAAACTGATCTCTCGTTCCTCACCTCTCTATTCATTCTGTTTCTCATTATCATTCTCATTCTAAAAGAAAATATCAAGCCGATTCTCGGGGGTAATTTAAGAATGAGAAACAGAATCAGAAAGAGAATGAATAGAGTCTTAAGTTTCCAGAGGGAATTTAAGAAAGAGAATGACAATGAGAATCAGAATGAATAGAGATTGAGAGTATTGGGCATGGAGACTCTCAGTCAGAATGAATAGAGATTTTTAGATTTCAGTCTTGAGAATCACTCCCATTGTTCGTACTTTTACCACCCAAATGATCCGAGATATACAACCCGCAGTACTAATCCTTGAAGATGGTACTGTTTTCCACGGTAAATCATGCGGAGCCGTGGGAATTACCACTGGTGAAATTGCATTCAATACTGCAATGACCGGTTATCAAGAAGTTTTTACTGATCCTTCATATTACGGCCAAGTGCTCGTAATGGCTACCTCGCACATAGGTAACTATGGCGTGAAGTCAGATGAAATCGAATCAGAAAACTGCAAAGTAGCTGGCGTTATCATCAAAAAATTCTCCGATGTCGCTAGCCGTATTGGTGGCAATGGAACACTTCAAGATTACCTCGTTAGAGATAACGTTGTCGGTATCTGTGATATAGACACACGCTCCCTAGTTCGACACATCCGTCAAGCTGGTGCTATGAACTGTATCATCGCTGCCAATGCATCAAAAGGAGAATTCACCGACGCAGAAATCACTGATCTGAAAGCGAAATTGAAAGCCGTTCCTTCTATGGATGGACTTGAACTTTCATCTAAAGTAGCTGCTACCGAATCATTCTATTTCGGCAATCCCGATGCAGAGTTAAAAGTTGCTGTTCTTGATTTCGGAATCAAAAAGAACATCCTTCGTTGCTTAGACGAACGCGGAGCATATTGCAAAGTGTTTCCTCTTGATGCTACCAAAGAAGAAATTCTTGCGTGGAATCCTGATGGAATCATGTTCAGCAATGGTCCGGGTGATCCAAGCGCAATGCCTAAAACAATCGCATTAGTTGGTCAATTGATCGAATCTAATTTGCCTTGTTTCGGTATTTGTTTAGGACATCAAATAATAGGATTGAGCCAAGGTTTGAAGACCATTAAAATGTTTAATGGCCACCGCGGAATCAATCACCCTATCAAGAATTTAATTACCACCAAGTGTGAAATTACTAGTCAAAACCATGGCTTCGTAATTTCACCAGATAGTATAAATGCGAATCCTAATGTTGAGGTAACGCACATTCATTTGAATGACAATACTATTGCTGGTATTAAAATAAAAAATAAGCCTGTCTTCTCCGTGCAATACCATCCGGAAGCGAGCGCAGGTCCGCATGATTCAAGATATTTGTTCGATCAATTTATCGAAAATATCAAGGCGGCAAAACTCGTGAATGCCTGAATCCATTCACCTATTATTAATGAAATAGAATAAAACGAATGTCATCTATTGCAAAAATTCATGCTCGCCAGATCCTCGACTCTCGCGGCAATCCAACAGTAGAAGTTGAGGTAATCACAGACCAAGGTATTGTTGGTCGCGCTGCCGTTCCAAGCGGCGCATCTACCGGTATTCACGAAGCGGTTGAACTACGCGACAACGATAAAGGAATTTATCTTGGAAAAGGAGTTACAAAAGCAGTTCAAAACGTAAACGCTACACTCAATGATGAGTTGAATGGTGTTTCTGTTTTTGATCAACAAACAATCGATCGTGCGATGTGTGCAATCGATGGTACCGACAGCAAAGCTGTTCTTGGTGCAAATGCAATCCTAGGTGTGTCTCTTGCTGTGGCTCGCGCTGCTGCAGACACTATCGGAATGCCATTGTACCGCTACGTTGGTGGTGTTGGAGCTAACACGCTTCCAATTCCATTGATGAACATCATCAACGGTGGTGCACATGCCGACAACAAAGTGGACGTT
>JBIIBU010000226.1:0-3681 GCA_044239235.1 Flavobacteriales bacterium | reverse complement strand
TTGACAATCTTCTAGAGTTTTAAAAGTGCCGGTAGATTCAACGACAATATCAATATCTAAGGATTTCCATGGAAGTATTTCAGCATTCTTTTCATTGAAAAAGGAAATGGAGCTTCCATTGAGGACTAAAGCTTCATCAGTAGTTTCAACTTGCCCATTCCATTTGCCATGCACAGAATCGTATTTGAATAGATGGGCCATTGTTTTGACATCAGCCAAATCATTTATAGCCACCACTTGGATGTCTTTTTTTTCTAAGAGAATTCTGAGTAATGTGCGGCCTATTCTTCCAAAGCCATTTATAGCGATTCGCTTTTTTTTCATTTCTCAAAAATGTGCTTTTCGGCATGATAAGACGAGCGAACAAGAGGTCCACTTTCTACATAGCGAAAGCCCTTTTTCAATCCAATTTCTTTGTATTCAGCAAACTTTTCAGGAGTAATAAATTCCTTGACAGGCAAGTGTTTGGTAGTTGGTTGGAGGTATTGCCCAAGGGTTAGAATATCTACACCTACAGAAATAAGATCATCCATCGTTTCGAGGACCTCTGTTTCTGATTCTCCGAGCCCCAACATCACTCCGCTTTTAGTGCGCATTCCCGCTTGCGCAAGTCGTCTTAGCACTTCCAAACTTCTGTCATATTTTGCTTGAATTCGAACCTCTTTCGTCAGTCGGCGAACAGTTTCGAGATTATGCGATACAATTTCAGGAGCAGCATCAATAATACGTTGGAGATTCTCCCATTTGCCTGCGAAATCAGGAATAAGCGTTTCCATGGTAGTTCCCGGAGAAACTCGTCTCACCGCTGCTACCGTTTCAAACCAAATTTCTGATCCACCATCTGCAAGATCATCACGATCTACAGAAGTGATAACTGCATGTTTGACTTGCATTAATTTGATCGATTTTGCGACGCGAGCTGGTTCGAATGGATCAGCAGCATCAGGGCGTCCAGTTGCTACAGCGCAGAATCCGCATGAACGCGTGCAAATATTTCCGAGAATCATGAACGTTGCGGTGCCTTCGCCCCAGCATTCGCCCATGTTCGGACAACTGCCGCTTTCGCAAATTGTATGAAGTTTATGTTCGTCAACAAGTGATCGAACTTTTCTAAAACTTTCTCCTGTTGGTAATTTCACTCTCAGCCACTTCGGCTTTGGCACTCGTGCCGTTACGGTGGTTTCTTCCATCACAATTTATTATACTTCTGGCCAAAAAAGAAATTGATATAAAGACTAGGAAAGAACTGATGATTTTTGGCACTATCATCCTGTTCTTCCAATATTTTCTCCGACATGATGGGAATTCTTTTTAGGTAAGCATCAAACTGAGCACCTACTTCAATTCCTTTCAATCCATCTCTATAATTGCTGTATTCAACAAGTACACCCCATTTCAAAAATATACCTGGGTGAAATTTCAATTCACTCAAACCTCGAAGCGAAGAAGCTCGTCCGTAAATATTATCGATGTAATGTTTTTCTGGATCAAATTTCTCTACGCGAATCACCAAGGGTTCTGGGCCTGAGGTTGGCAAATAAAAAATTTCTAGATAAACTGGCTTAGTAAAGCCAAGCGAACCACCAGCCATCCAATTGTGACTAAGCTGAACACCATTTTTCCTGAGTTTCTCAGTGATCACATTTTTGCGACCAATACCCGCGTGCAGGACAAAAAAAGAATTTTCTTTACCATAAAAATAACCTCTTGCATTAGGGTCTGAAGAAAAACGCTTTATTTCTTTCTCGTGTTTTACGAATTGGATATCCGCATGAAACATCGTTTGTTTGAATGCATTCTGATATTTACCGTAGGTGAAAAAACCGCCAAATCCTTGAGTATTGATATTAAAACCAAGATAAGCTTGTCGATTGTAAAGGATGGTTGGTTGTTCTGTACTAGTTACCTGCGCCGATAGATTCAGCATCGAGAAGGTAAAAACCACTAGACCAATTATTTGATAGAAATATCTCATCCTTAGAACGAATATCAAAGCTACGAGAAAAACCAATACTTATTCCATAAAGTTCGTCAAAAAGCCAATAAAATCGCACAGATTTCAGTGATTAATTACATTTGAGAAAAAAAGATGGTATCAATGAAAGTTCAATACAACGGTGATTTACGTTGTACTGCCACCCATATTAAAAGTGGAAATCAAGTTATAACCGACGCACCAACAGACAATAACGGAAAAGGAGAAGCATTTTCGCCCACCGATTTGTTGTGCACTTCATTGAGCACTTGCATGATAACACTTATGGGAATTGCTGCCAATAGCAAGGAAATCCAGTTGGGACAAATTGATGCTGACATCGAAAAAATAATGGGATCAGATCCAAGACGAGTTTCGGGAATCAACATTCAATTTAGAATTCAAAGCCTTGGGTATACTGATCGTGAGAAAGACATACTAAAAAACGCTGCATTGACATGTCCTGTTGCAAAAAGCATACATCCTGATATCGCGCTTGGAATCGATTTTCAGTTCGTTTAAACTTTGATTTCTAAACTAAAAACATACTTTATCTATGGCCTTCTTTTCACGTTGGCACTCTTCATTCCTGGCTTTGCTGCGCGGGAAGGAATGAGTCTGCGCGAATTAGAAAGTAATGCTCTACCCTACAAGATTCACGACACTTTAGAAGTAACACTGTCTTTCGTGGGGGATATCATGGGGCATTTGCCGCTGATTCAAGCTCATCGTCAACCTGACGGGAACTACGATTTCACTCAGGTTTTCAATGATTTAAAAGATGATTTTTCGAGAGTTGATTATACAATTGGAAATCTCGAAACAGTTGTCGGGTGTTTTCCATACACGGGCTACCCTATGTTTTCATCTCCTGTGGAGTTGGCTGATGCGTGCAGGTTGGCAGGCATAGACATGATGGTGACAGCGAATAATCATTCCTGTGATCGGAATAAAAAAGGAATAATTAGAACAATCGATGTGCTCGACTCCTTAGGACTAGCGCACACTGGATCTTTCAAATCACAAAAGTCTTTTGAAACAGACTATCCAAAATATTTCGAGGTTAAAAAAGTACGTTTTGCATTGCTTAATTATACCTATGGCACCAATGGACTTCCCATTCCTGAAGGCACAATTGTGAATTTGCTTGATAGCGCAGCCATAGCTCGCGATGTTACAGAAGCTAGAAAATTAAATATTGATTTTGTCATAGCATTTGTGCACTGGGGACAAGAGTACAGTTCGCAACCAAATGAGGTTCAAATTGGATATGCCAATTGGATGTGCGAGTTGGGTATAGATGCAATAATTGGCGCACATCCCCATGTGGTGCAGCCTTTCGAATTTTTATCATTGAATCAAAAATCATCAATTCCTGTATTTTACAGCTTAGGGAATTTTATTAGTAATCAAAGAGAGCGATATGAAAATGGCGGAATTGTAGCTGAGATTACTTTCAAGAAATGCAATCGAACGAAATTTCCCTGTAAGACTAACTATGTACCATTTTATGTGAACATTGATGAAAGTAGCGGAAAGTACAGGATTATCACTGAAGATTCAGATTTAGCCAAAGGCTTGAATTTACCAGTAAAAAGAGAGTATGAACAGAGCATTTCAGACAGCAGACGAATAGTACATTCGAGACCGTGGGAAATGAATTTAACCCACTAATTACTTTTGTCCTTTCATCTCAACATGTTGAG
>JBIIBU010000225.1:0-3682 GCA_044239235.1 Flavobacteriales bacterium | reverse complement strand
CAATATGAACGGTCTCTTCCATATTCTTGATATCGCTAAAGCTGGAAAAATTCAACGAGTATTTTGGCCTAGCTCGATTGCTGCATTCGGTCCAAATACACCAGCTGATAATACACCTCAATATACCATCATGGAGCCAACCTCGGTGTATGGTATTTCTAAACTTACTGGCGAACGCTGGTGCGAATATTATTACAATAATTTCGGTGTAGATGTTAGAAGCATCCGCTATCCAGGTCTGATCGGCTTCCGCTCAGAGCCAGGCGGAGGAACTACCGATTACGCTGTAGATATTTTCTATCACGCTCTTGATACGGGCACATACGAGTGTTTCCTTAGTGAAAACACCAATTTGCCAATGATGATGATGGAGGACGCAATCAATGCAACCATAAGCATCATGGAAGCTCCGAAAGAGCAAATCAAAATACGCAGTAGCTACAATCTCGCGGGAACTAGTTTTACCCCTGCGGAGATCGCAAATGCTATTAAATCGCATATTCCAAACTTTACTATTACCTACAAATCCGACTTCCGTCAAGGGCTTGCGGACTCTTGGCCAAATAGCATTAACGATGCACAAGCGCGACAAGATTGGGGATGGAAACACAAATACGACCTTAATCTATTGGTTTCTACAATGATAACGGAAGTAGCGAAGAAAAAAAAGGTGTCTGCGTAACATCACAACTTCATCTGCCGTAGAAAAGGACAAATCCCGCAATGGATTAACCTAACTTTTACGATAATGATGTTCAATATTCGCACATTAAGACTGTCCCTTATTCTAGCTACTGCCATGACAGTGGCTTCTCCAGTTTTCGCTAGTGATTGGAATAAAAAGGATGGAACCGGAATGAAACAAGGCTATTGGGTCGTAACGGCTGATATGCTTGGTGAACGAGCATATCCATCGGGTGCTAAAATCGAAGAAGGTCAATACAAAGACGATCGCCGAGAGGGTATTTGGAAAAAATACTTCCCATCAGGATCTCTTCGCTCCGAAATTACCTATAGTAATGGAAAACCAAGTGGTTACTATGCTATCTACTATACCAACGGAAATCTCGAAGAACAAGGATCTTGGTATGATGAAAAAAATGTAGGTGAATTCAAACGATTTTATGACAACGGAAAACTTCAACATCACTTTTATTTTGATGAAAAAGGAAAGAGATACGGATTCCAATATTACTTCCATGAAAATGGTAATCCAGCATTAGTTGTCGACATCAAACACGGAGTGGAATCTGGTTCATACAAGCGCTACAATGCAGACGGAATCTTGGCGGAAGAGAAACTCTTCGAAAACGGAAAAGTAAAACCGGGCACTACCAAAGTGTATCAAAGTCCAAAGCCTGCTGAAATAAAAGTAGACGCTCACAACCCTAATATTGGTAAAGAAAGCGTTTCTCCTGCTAAAGAAAAAACCAACGCTGCGCTGCCATTCCAACAAAATGGATACAACACATTGTACGATGTCAATGGAAATATCACTCAATGTGGTGAATTCAAAAACGGCAAGCTATACAACGGAAAATGTTACCGTTACAATAGCTCAGGAATCCTGGTAAAAATTGACCTTTATAGAAAAGGTAAATTCATTGGAACAGGCGCGACAGAAGACGGAAACTAACAACAACAATAAATTTCATGATTAACCGCAGCATATTTCGATGTGCTGCGGTTTTTTTTGACCAATATTCCCCATCCCTTATTTACTTTGCACCATGGAGCAAAAGCTAACGATTTACAACAGCCTATCTAGAAAGAAAGAAGAATTCATCCCAGCCCACGAAGGACTTGTGGGCATGTATGTATGCGGACCTACAGTATATAGTGATGTACACCTAGGCAACGTGCGTACTTTCTTGACATTCGATATCGTATTCAGATACCTTCAATTCCTTGGCTACAAAGTGCGCTACGTCCGCAACATTACCGACGTTGGTCACCTTGTAGGCGACGGCGATGAAGGTGAAGATAAAATCGCAAAAAAAGCAAGACTCGACAACCTGGAACCAATGGAAGTCGTGCAGAAATACACCAATGGGTTCCATGATGTAATGCGTTTGTTCAACATTCTCAACCCATCAATCGAACCAACGGCGACAGGACATATCGTAGAGCAAATTGAAATGATTCAACAAATCATTGCCAATGGCTACGCATACGAGAGTAACGGTTCTGTGTATTTTGATGTAAGAAAATTCAACGAAAAATATCCTTACGGAAAATTATCCGGTCGTGTAATTGATGAACTTCTCACCAATACGCGCGACTTAGATGGACAAGACGAAAAGCGCGATCCATTGGATTTTGCCATTTGGAAAAAAGCCGAACCACAACATTTGATGCAATGGAATAGCCCATGGGGAAGTGGTTTCCCGGGATGGCATCTTGAGTGCTCTGTAATGAGCACCAAATACCTCGGCACTACATTCGATATTCATGGAGGTGGAATGGATTTAAAATTCCCACACCACGAATGTGAAATCGCACAAAACGTAGGCGCGTGTGGTCATGAACCTGTACGATATTGGATGCACGGAAATATGCTTACCGTAAACGGTCGTAAAATGGCCAAAAGCGAAGGCAATGGTTTCACCCCAGAAGAACTAGTAACTGGCAACCATAAGCTCCTTGAAAAAGGATATAGCCCAATGACAGTTCGTTTCTTCATGCTGCAGTGTCACTATACTTCTACGCTTGACTTCAGCAATGAAGCTTTACAAGCGGCTGAACGCGGCTACAAGAGAATGACCTCTGCAATGAAGACTGCAAAAGAATTGTCGCCATCCGCAACAAGTGATGAAAACATCACAGCTTGGACACAACTTTGCTACGACGCGATGAATGATGACTTCAATACTCCTATTTTGATTTCACATCTTTTCGAAGGCGTTCGAATTATCAATACAGCGAAAGAAGGAAAACTCAAATTGACTGCAGAAGATATCGCTCTTTTGAATAAAACATTTAACGGTTTCTTTTTCGATGTTTGTGGGCTAAGTGTTGAAGATAGCAGCTCAAATAATGAAGTTACAGGTCACTTAATGGATTTCATCCTAGAGATGAGAACAGAAGCAAAAGCGAATAAAGATTTTGCAAAATCTGATTTGATTCGTGATAGACTTGCTTCAATGAATATTCAGATTAAAGACTCGAAAGAAGGAACCTCTTGGTCAATTAACGATTAATAGAATGACACTTTTCACCCTGAGAAAAAGTGCAACGATATTTATATCAGCAGCACTTATTATAGTTTCATGCAATAGTTGTAGCACTGATGGGCCGGTGACTCCAGACACACCTCAAACAACAGTAGGTATTACTGTTTCCGTGCCTGCATTCAATCAAGACAGTGCCTATGCTTTTGTAAAAACTCAGGTAGATTTTGGACCTCGTGTACCTACGACCGCGCAACACAAAGCTTGCGGAGATTGGATGGTAACGAAACTAAAATCTTATGGTGCGAACGTGATTGAACAAACCGGAAACGTGACCACATTCGATGGCAAAACTTTTCCATTAAGAAACATTATCGGAGAATTTAATCCATCTGCAAAGAAGAGAATTATTCTCGCTGCGCATTGGGACACGCGCCCATTTGCAGACAAAGACCCAGACAAATCACTTTGGAAAAAACCGATTGATGGGGCAAATGACGGTGGTTCCGGGG